>CAZYRX010000148.1:0-1560 GCA_964649895.1 uncultured Halanaerobium sp. | reverse complement strand
TTAAGGTAGTCTTAATTTTTACTTTCTTTATATTTTTTAATTTTTTATCAACTCAGAATAATATAAACACCATTTTCGCCCAAAGTATTGAAACAGATACTCAAAAAGGAAATATTGAAGTCTTTAAGTTTAAAGGTGCTGATATAAAAATTGTTATCGATGCAATTAGCCAGAAGGCTTATGATGAAGGTGGAAAGAAGATAAGCATTGTTTATAATCAAGAAGAAGTAAAGGGCCCGGTTACTATTAATTTAGAAAAAATTAATTGGCAAACAGCCCTTGAGGCAGTATTGTCTACTGTTAGCAATGAAGAATATAGGTATGGGTATCAAGAAATATCTGACGGGATAATCTTGGTAGCTACTGATGAAGAGTTAGCAAGAAGAAAAGAAATTCCAGATATGAAGACAGAAGTGTATGAGCTAAAATATTTAGATGCTTTTCAGGTTAAAAAAGCGATATTTCCTCTTTTGACTGGTAATGGCAAAATTAGTATAGTAGGCGGGAAGAAGAAAAATGAAGAGGATGAAGAGGATGAAGGCATAAAGTATGAAGATTATGGAAAAGAATTTGGATCACATTCTATCAGGAGGGCGAGAATTCTTCTCATTAGAGATGCTAGGTCAAATTTACCCGAAATTACAAGAGCTATAGAAAAAATAGATGTTATGCCAAGACAAGTTTTAATTGAAGCCAGGATTATTGAAATTGATTTTGACCTTACTAAAAAATTGGGAATAGACTGGGATATAACTTTGACTGCGTCTGGTGCAAAAAGACCTCATCTCTGGCCTTTTACCAAATCTTCGGACAGTAAATATTTATCGTCGGATGATTTTCCTTCAGCAGATAGTGGTCTATTTGCTTTTGGAACTTTAAATGCTTCTAGTTTACAGGCAACTTTGCAAGCTATTTATAGTGATACCAATACTAATATTTTATCTAGGCCAAAAATTACTACTTTAGACAATCATGCTGCTATCATTCAGGTTTTAACTGATGATCCAGTCCCCAATTGGACATATAATGACGAGGTTGGAGCTTACGAGATAAATGGATTTGTTGCGTATACTTATGGTGTTACCTTAGCAGTTATTCCTCAAATTAATAAGAATGATTTTATCACATTAGATATAGAGCCACAGGTGAGCGAAAAAATAAATGACAAGGAATTTGTTAGTTCTTCTGGGTTAGAAACCACAATCCCTGTTCTTACTTCTCAATTTACTAGCACAAGGGTTATGGTGAAAAATGGCAAGACATTAGTAATTGCTGGGCTGATTAGAGATAAGAAAATAAATACAACAAGCAAGGTCCCTTTATTGGGGGATATCCCTTTTATAGGACGTTTGTTTAGGCATGAGGATAGAAGCACTGAAAAGAAAAACCTTCTAATTTTTATCACTCCTAAGATAATGACACCTCAAATAAATAAAACAATTAATCAATCTCTTGACGAAAAAATTGAAAAATAAAATTGTATGAATAATTATTTAGCTACCTACGACCTAAAAACTGCTCCTTTTAATATTACTGCCGACCCTAATTTTTTTTATCAAA
>CAZYRX010000147.1:0-1597 GCA_964649895.1 uncultured Halanaerobium sp. | reverse complement strand
TTAATGATATGCCGCCAGCAAAATTTTATGAACTGGCTAAAGCAGAAAAAATAGTCGCTGAGCCAGTACTAGCTTAAATAGAAAAAAATGAGAAACTAAGAATGAACGAGCTTAACAAACATATTCTCCATATTTAGGGGGTTGGACCGGTTTTAACTGATAGCTCTGTAAAATTCTAATAATATTTATAAGTTATTATAATATCTCTTCATAATTAGTAATTATAATTTCTTTAGTATGTTCAATATGTTTCTTCATTAGATTAACAGCTTTTTCTACATCCTTATTTTTTACAGAATTTAAGATATTTAAATGTTCAAAATGAGCAACTTTAGCTCGCTTAACTCTTGAAAGGTCGATAATACGGTAATATACAAAAAGATTATTATACTTATTAATAAGTTTAATCAGCTTTTTGTTTCCACAATCATTTACTATAATTCTGTGAAATTCTATATCAGATTTTATAAACATTTCCATATTGTTTTTATCTAAATTATATTTGGCTTTTTCTAATATCTCATTTGCCTCATCAATTTCTTCTTCAGATATATTAATAACAGACTTTTTAATGGCAGCTGCTTCTAAATTTTTTCTAATATTATAGATCTCTTTAATATCTTTTTTGCTTATTTCTTTAACAAAAAAACCGGAACGAGGTATAGAACTAATAAGCCCTTCTTTTTCTAATATAGAAAAAGCCTGTCTTACTAAACTTCTGCTAACTCCAAAATCTTCTGCCAGGTACTTATCAATTATTCTTTCTCCGGGTTCTATTTTATGAAATATAATCATTTTTTTAAGCTCTCTATAAACCTGTTCTCCTAAATCTTTATATTCTTTACCTATTTCCTTAGAAAATATTTTTTGGTTTTCTAAAAATTTTGAAATATTACAGCTCATTTTATCTAAACGAACACTCATTATAAATCCCTCATTATTATTTATAAAAATAAATAAATATTATAATAATTTTCTCTTTTATTACTAACTCTAATAATACCCACAAATTTAATATATTCGCAAACCCTTTGCCTATATTAAGTTTTCTGCCATTTCTCTAAGTTTTTTTTCGTGATCATTTATTGGTTCATCAAGTTCAATATTATGAGGGGTTGGTTTCCCATATTCATCTACAAAAACAAAGGTAATAAATCCATCGGCAATTAAATTAGTGTCATTATTTCTTGTTGCTCTACCATAAATAGTAAAACTCGTAGTTCCAGCTTTAACCATCTGGGTTTCTAGATGCAATATATCACCATTATTTGTAGGCATATTGAAGCGAAAACCATGAATTTTTAAGCAAACAATATTTTCAGGGCTTTTAGTAATTTGAGCTCCATTAATGAAGCAAGCCTCTACAAACCATTCGGCCATTTTACCAGCATAAAGAGTACCATGATGATTAAGTTCTCCAGATTTTACAAGGTGTGAAATTTTCATTTTTTCCATAACTTTATTCCTCCTATTTTTTAAATATTTATTAGTTACTTGATCAATTTTTAAATTAATATTCTTATTATATTAGTCATAGCTTGCTTTATATCTTTCTTCAATACTTCCTTCACCAGATTTAAGAAGGGCATATTTTGTC
>CAZYRX010000146.1:0-1599 GCA_964649895.1 uncultured Halanaerobium sp. | reverse complement strand
TTTCAAAATTATCTGTTGATGATTGCTTAAATGAAAATCAGCTGAAAGCAAAACTCAAAATCAAATCCAAATCAAAAAATAAATAATACTTAAAAAGAGCCTTCCAGTTATTAACCGGAGGCTCTATTAAAATTTACATTTATTCTACTTTTTGTTTCCACCACGATTGGGCCGATTATTATTTCTATTCATGTTTCCTTTCCCACTCTGATTATTTTGACCTCTTTGACTGCCGCGGCTGCCCCTCTCGTTATTTAAAACACTGTCAAAGGCTTCGAAGTGATTTTCGCTACCTGCTTTCAGATTAGCATAGACAGCTTTAAAATCTTCCGGTGCATCGATCATTACTTCATCTAAATCTGCAATATCCTTTATTTCTAATTCTTTTCCTAATTCTAATGCTGCTGCTTCAGATTCTAAACCTCTGGCTAAAAATTCTTGATATGCTGCTGCCAGTTCACTATTATTGTATTCTCCGGAAACTGCAGCCGGCTTTTCTAAATCATACTTGGCAAATAAGGCTTCTAAAGCTGTCATGTGCTGTGCTTCTGATTGAGAGATGTTTTCAAAAGCCGGCAGATTCCATTCTTCTCCCAGGTGAGCATATAAATCACTGGCCAGTTTTTCTTCCTCATACATGAATTTTAGATCTTCAATTTGTTCTTCATTCAGTTCATATTCTGGATAGTCATTTACAATATCTTCTGGGCTGTGAATAGCATTACCAGGGCCCTGAGCCATAGTAACTCCTGCACCTAAAGTTAATAATAAAGTTGATATCAGTAAAACTCTTAACAATTTTTTCATTTTTAAATTCACTCCTTAAGTAATTTTTTTCTGCTTTTTTGATTCTAGGTTAATTATAGGAGTAAATTATGAAGGGAATATGAATTTTAAAAAATTATATCTAGAAAATAAAATATTTAATTCGAAAAGCTTAGTTTCAGCTGAGCCTAAAATTAACTTTATTTTCTGAATACTTTTTGTTATTATAAACTTAAGGTTTGGTCCCAAAAAGCCTAAATAAATTTCTTTGATATACAAATAATAACAATTAAATATTGGTTCATCATCCTAAAATTAATTCAATTATTCCCTCATAATCCTTTATATGACGGGCTTTCTTTGATATAATTAAGTTAAGAAATCAAAGAAAGGATGATAAAATGTTTGTTCCCAACAGTCACCAGCAGTTAAGTCTTTACGATTCATTTAAAGATTTACCTAAGTATCTGCAGGAATATCTTTTAAACTCCTGGGCTCATACTTTTCAGGAAGTTATCTTCCCTGCAATAAATGAAGAACGCTTTGCCGTCTTATACAGTGATAAAGGTTCCAGACCCAATACTCCTGTCAATATAATTATCAGCTCACTTGTAATTAAAGAACTCTTTGATCTAACTGACGAAAGATTGATTGCAAATGTTCATCTGAGCATGGAGTATCAGTATGCTCTAAGATTAACCAGTGAAAAAAGACCACCGATCTCAAAAAATACATTCAGTAATTTTAGAGAAAGAGTTACAGATTACTACAAAGAAACTGGTATTGATCTAATCCAGCAGGAAGTAGAATCTCTGGCTGAATTAATTAGAGAAC
>CAZYRX010000145.1:0-1656 GCA_964649895.1 uncultured Halanaerobium sp. | reverse complement strand
CTCAACAGGACCCGGATTATAAAAAGTAAAAACCAACAAAAGTATTAAAAAAATTAAATTTTTTTTCTTCATATTTATACCTCCAGTTAAGAGGAAGAAAGAAGGGAAAATTCCCCTCTTATAAATTTGTATTTAGGATTTATATTTAGCTGCTTAATTTATCTTTGACTTTAGAACTGACCATTGAACCATCAGTACGACCTTTGATTTTGGGCATAATTACTCCCATTACCTGACCCATATCCGCCATATTTTCTGCACCAGTTTCTTCAATCACCTGATCAATCAGCTCTTCCACTTCTGTTTCTGACAACTGCTCAGGTAAATATCCCTGCAGAATTTCAATTTCCTGATATAATTTTTTCATTACATCTTCTTTACCGGATTTTTCAAAATCAGCCAGAGAATCTTTAATCTGTTTTACCTGTTTAGCAATTACAGCTGTTACACCCTGATCATCGAGTTCCTCACCGGTTTCAATTTCTTTATTTTTGATTTCTGATCTGGTCATTCTAATAACAGAAAGTCGCTCTTTATCCTTTGCTTTCATTGCTTTTTTCATATCTTCCATTAATTGCTTTTTTAATTCACTCATTTTTACATCTCCAATCTTTTTTTATCTAATTTTTAACCTGGAGGCCACTGCAGTTCTCTTCCACCCAAAAGATGGAAATGGATATGATAAACTGTCTGACCACCCTGATCACCACAGTTACTGACCAGTCTATATCCTGATTCGGCAATATCGTGCTCTGCTGCCATTTTTTTAGTAACCTGATATACATGACCGATTAAATCATTATCTGCTGGCTGCAGATTATTTAAATCAGAAATATGTTTTTTAGGTACAATTAATAAATGCACAGGTGCCTGAGGATTAATATCCTCAAATACAACAAGCTGTTCATCCTGGTAGACAAAATCTGTGTCCATCTCACCTGCAGCAATCTTACAAAATAAACAATCTTCCAAGAAAATCCCTCCTCTAAAATTTTAAGTAACACTATTTTAAAGTAAATAAATATTTCTTTAAGACTATTAACTATATTCTCTTAAGAGAAGAAAATTCCTGCTAATTTACAATTTTTCCTTTTAAATGATATGGATCAACAGATTCTTCCAGACTAACTTTGACCAGCTGATTTTTCAATTCATCTGAACCAGCAAGAAGCACCTTAAGATAGTTATCAGTATAACCTGTCAGCAGATCGGTTTTATGATCTCTAACCTCTTCAATCAAAACTTCTTTTTTTTCACCAATAAATTTCTGCTGATAAGAAAGCATCAGGGCTTCATTTATAAGCCGCAGTTTTTTACTGTAACCTTTAATAATATTTCCATTAATTTGATCCATTTCTGCAGCAGGTGTACCTTCACGGGCAGAATAGGGAAATACATGGACCTTAGAAAAACCAATTTCCTCAACCACTTTCATTGTTTCTGCAAATGTTTCTTCAGTTTCTCCAGGAAATCCAACTATTACATCAGTAGTTACTGCCAGTTTCGGTATTTTTTCCCGCAATTCTGCTACAGTTTCCTTAAATTCAGCCACAGTATAAGGCCGATTCATTGCCTCTAAAATCTGATCACTGCCGCTCTGTAAAGGAAGATGTAAATGAGGACAGAAAATATCCTCTTCTGCAATCAGCTCAATCA
>CAZYRX010000144.1:0-1689 GCA_964649895.1 uncultured Halanaerobium sp. | reverse complement strand
AAATCTTCTTTTAGTGGAAATTTAACATAGATAGAAGGTGATCTTTCTTCACCATATTCTACCTCTGCTTCTGCCAGTGCTGTTTCACAATTAGGACACCAGTGAACTGGCTTTTTACCTCTATAAAAAAGATCTTTTTTTGCCATTTCTCCAAATACTTCAATCTGTTTAACTTCATATTCAGGACTCAAAGTTAGATATGGGTCATCCCATTCTCCCCAGACACCTAATCTCTTAAACTGTTCACGCTGACGATCAATATATTTAAGAGCATAATTTGTACATTTTTCTCTTAATTCTTCAACTGTCAATTCTTTTCTCTCCTGATCACTCATCTCACTTGTTACCTGGTGTTCTATAGGTAAGCCATGTGTATCCCAGCCTGGAACATAGGGAGAGTAATAACCTTTAAGAGTAGCAAATCTAGTGATAAAATCCTTAAGTATTTTATTTAAAGCATGACCAATATGAATATCACCATTAGCATATGGAGGGCCATCATGTAAAATAAATGATTTTTCACCTTCGCGATTTTCTACTGCTTTTTCATAAATTTTATTTTCATTCCATAATTTTTGAAAATCCAATTCTCTTTCACTTAAATTTGCCCGCATGGGAAATTCAGTATCTGGTAAATTAATTGTCTCTTTATAACTCATCTACTATTATACCTCCTGTAAAATATATAATAAAATAAAAAAGTCTCCGTCCACAAAGGGACGAGAGACCGCGGTACCACCCTAATTAATACTATTGTAACAATAATACTATCTTAAGTTTCTTTAACGCAGAAATACGGGTATACTAATTAATATTAATAAATTAACTCATATAACCTACTCCAGGTCGATCTTCACAGCTTAAAGTTTCCCGGCTTCCACCCTACCCGGTTCGCTATAAACAATTTTAAACTACTACTATCCCTTTCAATGTAATATTCTTATATAAAGACATTTTCTACAATTATAAACTAAAAAAAACTTTTAGTCAAGTTTATGAACAAAATGTTTATCTAAAAATCAAATATTTTTTATTAAGAACAGAAATTATAATTTATCATTATTTCTAGAACTTTCATATTCAAAATCTGAAATATTAAAATCATTATTTTTTTTCTGTGTTTCACTTTCATAATCAACTTTTTCTTTTGAATCACGAGCAACTTCAGCTTCAGCCTGACTATCAAAAGCACCTTCGAATTCAGCATTAATATTTCTGTTTTCATATGATTTATTATCTTCATCTTTCAACATTTCTAGATGACTTTCAAGTAAAGTTTGAAATCTTATTTTGAAAAAATTCTTCTGTTCTCTAAGCTGTTCAACTTTTCTTTTTTCTTCTACCACCTGTTCCTTAGCATTTTCTTTAATTTGTTCAGCCTTCATCCGTGCTTCTCTGACAATTATGCTTGCCTCTTTGTCTGCTTGTTCTATTCTGTCAGAAATATTGTTCTGCATTGAATTCAAGGTCTGCTGCAGTCTTTCTTCCATATCATTATATTCATCTAATTTTTCTTTTAACAAATTATTTTCTTCCTGAAGCTTATTCAAGTCTTTTAAAAGCCTCTCATATGCAACACCTATGTCATCCATAAATTCATCTACTTGGCTTGTATTATAACCAAATGTAGATTTGTTAAATTCTTTATTGTAAATATCCAGTGGAGTTAGTTTCACATTATCCCTCCTT
>CAZYRX010000143.1:0-1704 GCA_964649895.1 uncultured Halanaerobium sp. | reverse complement strand
AACCTTCGCAAGTTATTCCGGTCAAAGTCAAATATTATTTTCAATAAATTCCATATTTTTATTTGACATTAGATTTATCTTTTTTATCTTATTTTTAGAAAAGGGCAGATCAGATGAACCCGCACTTGATGTTAAAGCATCTTGGGTCTCTGTCTGCTCTTTTCTTCGTTTATTTTCTCTGCCTGATATTGGTGCCTTAGGATCATATTTTTGATATCTTCTGCTTTTATCATTGTTAAGCGACTGACTCTTCTTTCTTTGAGTCTTCTTTCTGTTATGCTTATCTACATCTGGATCATAAGTAGTCCTATTTTTTAGCATCCCATATATCATTCTTGCTAATTTATGCATCAAAATTCCAATAGCACACATTCCATTTTTGCCCTGCTCTTCTACATAATAATCATACAATTCTCTTATATAAGTGTCCTGAGCAATAGAACTCATTACTGAGCCAAACAATAATTCACGAGGAACTACTCGACCTTTTTTACTCATGCCAATTTTCTTCTTTCCATCTCCACTTATTTTAAATTCAGGGTGAAGGCCCCAGTATGATGCCAGGGCTTTTGAACTATCAAACTTTTCTATAGAGCCCATGTTCAACATCAAACCAACTGCTGTATATTCAGCAATTCCCGGAATAGTTATCAGTAATTTTACTTCTGGTATATCACATTTTTCTTCAAGTACTTCTTTCCATTTTTTTATCTTCTGTTTGTAAGATAATATATTTTGTGAAAGATCGGATAATAACATCCCCATATCTTCATCAATTGCTGAAGCTATAGAGTGTTTTGCTTCTTTTTTGAGTTCCTGAGCTCTTTGCTGGGTAACATAGGGTATTCTGGATATTTTACTAACATGCCCACGCGCAAGATGTTTTGCTGTTGGATATTCAATAATCAATTTTAATACCCACTCCGGAACGCCTTCTTTACAGTAGGGTAGTAACTGAGGATGACTCTGGTAAACAAAAGACTCAAATTGATTTAGCAACTGCGTTTTCTGTTTTACAAGCATATGCACATGCGTCCAGATACTCTTTAAACTTTTAAAAGGATCTTCATTATCAAAATCAATCTTAGGAAAGGTATTGATCAAATGGTATCCAATTGCCCGGGCACTGATTTGGTCAGTTACATTCCTTTTGATCTCTGCTTTCTTAGTATGATGAACCTCATTGGGATTGAGTCTAACTACCTTTAAGGGTAACTCACTTTGCAACTTCCTAAGAAAGTAAAACCAGTTATTCTCATAACCTCCTGTACTCTCTAAACCTGCGTATATTCTGCAATCAATATGCTGAGAACAAAATTCAACTAACTTGTTATACAACTCATTATGGCCTCCAAAAGTGTCGTCAAACTGAAAAGTTCTCTCAACTTCATTTTTATCGCTATCCAAAATAACGAAATCAGCATACCCTTTACTAACATCGGCGGCCAGAAAATAGTTTGTCATGCTAACCTCATACATAAAAATTTAAGATTAATCAGGTCATTACTTTCCTTATGAATACGGTCTTATGACCATTTTATTCCTCTGTGTTAGACCTGATAGAAGGAAGAAACTTGCGAACGGGTTCAAGACCCAAGGTTGATTCCTTCTCTCCTACCAATCTAAAATTATTATTAATTTTTCAAAAAACTTTATTTGATTAATTATCATGCTTATATTATCTCACTTTGAATATATAAGGTT
>CAZYRX010000142.1:0-1801 GCA_964649895.1 uncultured Halanaerobium sp. | reverse complement strand
CTGTTGGTACTTCAAATTCTACATCATCATAAGCTGCATAGGGCATCATTTTACGAAGATCATGGGGAACACCATTTGCTCTTAAGACAGGACCTGTTGCTCCCATCTCAATTGCTTCTTCTTTAGTGATCACAGCCTTACCCTTCCATCTCTTTTGAGCGTTTGGATTTTCAAAAAGTGCTTTTTCAAGATCAGGAAAGCGCTCATTTTCCAGCTCATCCATTAAATCCAAAATCTTATCAAATGTTTCATCTTCAATATCCTGTCTAACTCCACCCGGACGAATATAGATGTGGTAGACTCGGGCCCCAGTTATTTCTTCGAAAATATCAAGTAGATAATCTCTGGTTAAGGTTCCCCAGTTCATCACCGTATACTGGCCAATTCCAGCTGCATTGCCACCGATTGAAAAGATGTGGCCCTGAATTCTGGCCAGCTCTAAAATAATTGAGCGGATATAGTCAGCCCGTCTGGGAACTTCAATTTCACCGATAGCTTCAAATCCCATTGCATAAACCATTTCGTTAATATCAGGTTCTTCAACACAGATCCGGGGAACTAAAGCAGTGTTTTTAATCCAGATTCGTTCTTCCATTAACTTTTCAAAACCGCGGTGTAAGTGACCGGCATTGGCCTCAGCTGCAGTTACAGTATCTCCTTCAAAATCATAATTGATTCCGTAGTTGCCGGGAACACCGGGGTGGTTTGGTCCAAAAAATATCTCAGTCTGTGTGCTTTTGTCCATTGTAATCCCTCCACTCATAATTATCATTAACAAATTTTCTGGTATCAAAGTCCTTGCGCATTGGAGGAAGGTGCTGCCAATTTTCTAAAATCATTTCTTCTAAATTGTCATTTCCCTTAAATTCAACCCCAAAGAATTCGTGAATATCTCTTTCGTAAAATTCGGCTACCGGCCAGATTTCTTTCGCTGTCTGGAAAACACCGGGCTCCCTTTTAATTCTGGTTTTGAGGCTGATATTAATATAATCATCATAAGAAAAAAGGTGATAGACAAGTTCAAATTCTTCATCAGCAAGCCAGTCAACACAGCTGATTGTAGAAAGGTGCTGATAGGAGTGCGATTTTAAAAAAGAAAGTGCCTGAATTAAATTTTTTGGAGCAAGTTCCACAGATACATTCTGCTTTCTTTTAATTTCTGCTGTCAGGGGGTCTAAATGACCATTAATTAGCTCTAAAAGTTCTTTTTCATTTCTCACTGTGTTCTCTGCACCTCCCCTAGTACTGCTTCCTGATTCTGATGATAAAATTCCAGATTTTCCTGGTAGCGTTTGTAGCCATCTGCTTCACCATTATTGATCATTTTTTTAAGTTTGAGTAAACCGTCTAATATAGCTTCAGGACGGGGCATACAGCCTGCGATATACATCTCAACCGGCAGATATTTATCTAATTGTTTAATGGTATTATATGAATCCCAGTACATACCGCCATTGATTGTACAGGAGCCAAAGCCGACTACAAATTTTGGTGCCTGCATCTGTTCATAAGTATAAATTAAGCGCCTCAGTGTTTTGGTGCTTAAATATCCGGTAACCAAAAGCATATCTGCCTGACGCGGTGTTGCTGCTGGACCGATACCAAAACGGCTCATATCATAACGAGAAGTCATAGTTGGCGGCAGCTCGATTGCCCCACAACCTGTACAGTAATGAAGCATATTGATCGATTTGTTCTGGGCCCAGTCAAGTATTTCCTGCCAGCTCCCTTTTACAAAATTATTATTCATCTAAAAAACCTCCTGCTTAAATTATAATATATAGTGCCTGTAAAATTGCTA
>CAZYRX010000141.1:0-1924 GCA_964649895.1 uncultured Halanaerobium sp. | reverse complement strand
TAATCATCCTTATTAATTGGTTTTCGGACGAGCAAATATCATCCGACCAGCTGCTGTTTGCAGTACACTGGTTACAAGTACAGAAATATCATCACCTATATATTTGACTCCTTCTTCAATAACTATCATTGTTCCATCATCAAGATAGGCTACACCCTGACCGTTTTCTTTTCCTTCTTTTATAACTTTTACTTCCATCTTTTCTCCTGGAAGCACAACTGGTTTTACTGCATTAGCCAGTTCATTAATATTAAGAACTTCAATCCCCTGTAGTTCGGCAACCTTATTAAGATTATAATCATTTGTCAAAACTTTTGCACCAAGAAACTGGGCAAGTTTAACAAGTTTACTATCAACTTCAGAAATTTCTTCGAAATCCTGATTTACAATTTCAACTTTGATCTTAACATCATTCTGCATCTGTCTAAGTATATCCAATCCTCTCCTACCTCTATTTCTTTTTAAGTCATCAGAAGAATCCGCAATATGCTGCAGCTCTTCTAAAACAAATTCAGGAATAATAAAATTGCCTTCTATAAATCCTGTTTTACAAATATCATAAATTCTACCATCAATAATAACACTTGTATCCAGAATTTTATCACTTCCAGTTTTGTCCTGATTAGGTAGATTGAGATTTTCTTTATCACTTACAAATAAAAATTTTGTTATATCTTTTTCTTTATGCACGGCAAGTGCAAACCCAATATAGGTAAATGTAATATTGACTAAAATTTGTAAGGGCATCCCTATACGAGGTATTTTAGGAATAGAGAAAACAAAATTAATAATAGAACCAGTAATAAGACCAATAATAAGTCCAATAATTGCAATAACTATTTTCTTCCAGGTTATCTCTTTTAATTTGAGTTCGAAACTCATGATAAAATCTAATAATTTATCAAGTGAATAAAAAATAATAAAATAACCTATTAAAGCACCAAAAAGCACAGCAAAAAACTGTGTAGTTAAAAAGAACCCCTCTATATTATGCCAGCTGAAAGTATAGTCACTTGAAAGTCCAAAAGCATCAACTAAATTAAAAGCAATAATACCTCCAAAAAAGGCGAAAATAAATTTCATTATTTTTTTCAGCATCTTTTCACCTCCCTTCCAGATCTAATTTATCAATAGTTAAGATTCTAGGTCTTCTTCTTTTAGAGTAAATAAATCATCCATTTTTTCAGAAATTTCTTCTTCATTCATATCTTTGGCCAAAACTAATTCACTAATAAGAATTTTTCTTGCATTACTTAACATTTTCTTTTCTCCAGTAGAAAGACCTTTTTCTCTATCTCTAATACTTAAATTCCTAACTACCTCTGCTACTTCAAAAATATCTCCAGTTTTTAATTTTTCTTGATTTGCTCTATAACGTCTATTCCAGTTCTGAGACATTTTGCTTTTTTCACCATTTAAAAGTTCAAACACTTCATCTGCCTTTTCTTCAGAAATAACATCACGAATACCAATTTTATCTATCTTATCTACTGGAATCATAACTTTCATTTCCCCAATAGGTAATTTCATAATGTAATATTCTTTTTTCTCATCAAGTATAGTTTTAGTTTCTATACCAACAATGGTTCCAGCACCATGATTAGGATATACAACTTTATCGCCAATTTTATACATTTTACCCACTCCTCTTTTTGTGAAAGCAATAAAAATCCACCTTACAATTATATCATTTAAAAAAGCAGCAGTCAATTTATGAAGTTTGGTGTCGTATGCGCTTTTTATCGGCATAAGAACAAGCTGAAAACTATTAGATATGTCTATCTAATAAAACTTGGTCTCTTAACCTGCGAAGTCCATCTTTAATTGCCTGTGCTCTCACTTCTCCAATTCCATCAACATCATCTAATTCATCAACTGAAGCTCTAATTATTGATTGTAAATCTTCAAAATTATCAACGAGATT
>CAZYRX010000140.1:0-1938 GCA_964649895.1 uncultured Halanaerobium sp. | reverse complement strand
CCTGATAAGAAACTTCACCGCCATAAGTGGAGATGTCCCCATGTTACCCGTAAAAGTTTTAATTGTCCCATCTTTAACTGTACCGATTCAGATTATGGACGTACTGTTCATACCAAACCCGAGTGGGATAATCGCATATTTACAGCTACTCCACGCGGTTCACATAAATGGAAAAATACGATGAAGAAAAGAACTTCTTCTGAAAGACGCAACAGCCGGGTAAAAACAGATTATGAGCTGGAAAATGATAATGTCCGCTCCAAATCTCGCTGGCTTATCAGAATAATCATGCGGGATGCAGCTATCCATGCTAATGCCTGGATTAAAGAATCGGCTGTAGCTCCAGAAGACTGGATTACCACCTGGTTTAATTACACTGCAGCATAAATAGATACAGTATAATAGATCATTCTAAAGCTATTTTAAAAAATAGCTTCCAGGTCCTGGGGAGAAGTGCGCCCATTTTTAGCTTAATTTTTTATAGAAATAGTTAGTTTCAGTATGGAGTTTTCAAAGTTCAATTAAAAAATATTTTATTGCTATTATTACTGTTTCAAACTATTATTTTTTAGCTTTAGCCGAGAATCCTCTTTATTTAAAGTTAAGTAAAACACTTTGTTATTTGTATTATAACAGATTAGTGTGTAAAGGACAAAATTATAATTTTTTCTCAGCTACCATTCCTAAAATGGCCACAGCATCTTTTGGCCCACAATAAGGTGGTGCATAAGCAAGATCAACCTGGAAAAGCTCATCTGCTGTCATTCTATTATAAATTGCTGTTGCCAGAACATCTATTCTCTTATCTGCCCCATCTCCACCAATCACTTCTGCTCCAACTATAACACCATTTTCTTTATCAAAAATCCCCTTTAGATGAATAGAATCTGTTCCGGGATAATAGCTGGCATGATTGTGGGCTTTAATTTTAACTGCAGCTGCATCGATCCCTTCTTCTTTAGCTTCTTCTAAACTCAAACCAGTTTTAGCAGCTGTCAGTTCAAAGATCTTGGTTATACCTGTTTTTAGAATTCCATAATGTTTAGAATTTCCACCAGCTGCATTTTCACCGGCAGTCCGCCCCTGCTTATTAGCAGTTGAACCAAGTGGTACCCAGACTCCCTTATTAGTCAATAGATCTTTTGATTCAGCACAATCACCGGCAGCGTAAATGTCTTTAACATTAGTTTCTAATTTTTCATTGACTTTAATAGCTCCTGTTGCACCAACTTCAATTCCGGCTTCCTGAGCCAGTTTTGAATTAGCCTTAATCCCGATTGAAAGCAGAGCCAGATCTGTGTCAACTTCTTTACCAGAAGCAGTTACCACCTTTTCTACACTACCTGAACCTTCAAAATGATCAATACCATCACCTAAAATTAAATCAACACCCTTTTCTTTTAGGTGTTCCGCTACAATCTCACCCATCTCTTTACTAAATGGAGGTAAGACCTGATCCTGAAGTTCAACTACAGTTACTTCAATCCCCAATTCGCTAAATGATTCTGCCATTTCCAGACCGATTAAACCAGCACCAATAATTACAGCTTTTTTGGTTTCCTCTCTGCTAACAGCTACCTTAATCTTATCAGCACTCTCCACAGACCTCAGAGTAAATATGTTTTCTAAATCAATTCCTTCAAATGGTGGCTTAATTGCAGAAGCTCCTGTACTGATGATCAGTTTATCAAATTCATATTCTTCATTTTCTCCACTATTGAGATCCTTATATAATATTTTGTTCTCATCTTTATCAATTTTAGTCACTTCATGCTGCAGACGTACTTCAACCTTATATTTTTCCTCAAAATCCTGAGCTGTATTCATTACAACTCTATCCCGCGTAGGAGTTACCCCGGAAATATAATAAGGAAGTCCACAGCCAGCATAAGAAATATCTGTGCCTTTTTCAAAAACTACTATTTCTGCATCCTTATC
>CAZYRX010000139.1:0-1968 GCA_964649895.1 uncultured Halanaerobium sp. | reverse complement strand
TTATATCTAACTGGTGATGTTAAATATCATGAAGCTCAATTAGCAGAAGAACTTGGGATGGCATTAATTGATTTTGGTCATTATGGAAGTGAAAAGTTTGTAAAAGAACTTTTACATGAAAAACTAACAGAAAAAGTTAAAGAAAAAAATATTAGTAATATAAACTTTTTTAAGTCACAAATAAATACTAATCCTTGGAATTATTGTTAATATGATAACTTGAGTAAATTACTTGACATATTATTTTGGTGGTGTTATACTTTAAATGGTAAAAATATAAGTCGGCCGTTTGATCGCATCTTTCCAAGATGAGGAAAGTCCGAGCTCCATAGGATAGGATGCCGGGTAATGCCCGGTGGAGGTAACTCCCAGGCCAGTGCCACAGAAATATACCGCCTCTAGAGAGGTAAGGGTGAAAAGGTAAGGTAAGAGCTTACCGGGTTTTAGGTAACTAAAATGCCAGGTAAACCCCATCTGGAGTAAGTCCAAATAGGAAGAATATAAGAGTGATCCGCTCTTCTTCGGGTAAGGACGCTTGACTAAACAGGCAACTGTTTAGCTAGATAGATGATCAAATAATACAGAACTCGGCTTACAGGTCGGCTTATTTTATTTTTATATTTTAAATTTTTATAAAAATCAAAAAAAGGGGTGTTCAAATGAACAAGGAAATACTGGAAGTTATAGACTATATCAATTCTGCAATTAATAAAACAGACCAATTTAATGATTACTCTCCTGACCTGAGTAATAGAGTGCTTGATAACAGAATCATGACACTCGAAGGATATATCAGGTACATAGAGAGGGAGACCCTTCCAGCTTTAGAACATATAGTTAGCCAGGCAGGTGAAATACAGAATGGTTGATCAGATATATTATAAAGTGCAATATCCGCTAAAAAAAGCAATAGATTTAATGAAAAATCAAGATGAAAAAAACATAGAAAATATTTCTGCGGACCTTTCTGAAGATGAAAAAGAAAAAATAATTACATTTATAGATAATTGGAAAACAGATGGAAAAAGTAAACTTTATGATTTAGTAAATAATTTAAGAGAAAAAAACAAATAATATTTTTAAAACCATGACTTTTTAGTCATGGTTTTTATTTTAACACGGAAGTATTACTTTTAATTGGCAAAAAAGTAGACTGTTTTGTCAGATGAATCTATAAGATGCTCTTATTGAAAAAGAACCACAATTATGGTACAATAAACTGCAAACTGATTTATAAGGAGGTTTTAATTATGGCTGGACATTCTAAATGGGCTAATATTAAGCATAAAAAACAAAAAGAAGATAAACGAAGAGGTAAATTATTTTCAAAATTGAGCCGTAAGATTGCTGTAGCTGCTCGTGAGGGTGGTGGGGATCCGGAAATGAATTCAGATCTCAGAATGGCAATTCAGAAGGCAAAAGATAATAACATGCCAAATGATAACATTGAGCGTGCAATAAAACGGGGTACTGGTAATTTAGAAGGAATGTCTTATGAGTCTTTTGTCTATGAAGGTTATGGACCAGGTGGTGCAGCAATCTACATGGATATTATGACTGATAACCGAAATAGAACCGCTTCAGAAATTCGGCACATTCTTGATAAAAATGGGGGAAATCTTGGAGAAAATGGTTGTGTTTCATGGATGTTTCAGCGTAAAGGTGAATTAGTCATTGATTTATCTGAGCTTGAAATTGAAGAAGATGATCTTTTGCTTGAGGCATTAGAGGCAGGTGCTGAAGATATAGAGTTTGAAGAGGAACAAGCAGTTATTTACACAGAGCCATCTAATTTTGAATCAGCTCGGGAAGTAATGGAAGAGGCAGGTTATGAGTTTGATTCTGCAGATTTAGCTATGATTCCTGACAATGAAGTTTCTCTTGATAAAAGCAATGCCAAGAAAATGATGAGACTTATGGAGCAATTAGAAGATCATGATGATATACAGGATGTTTATTCTAATTTTG
>CAZYRX010000138.1:0-1970 GCA_964649895.1 uncultured Halanaerobium sp. | reverse complement strand
CCACCAGAATTCATTTACAATAAAGGAGTAAGACTTGATTTATTTGTTAATGATACTACTTTTCAGAGGATGTTTGCTGCTCTGGATATAATTAAGCATCCCGAAAATGAGCTTCAGGAGAAAAAAAGAGATATACTGCTGGATAGAAAAAAAGCAGCATCTGCTGAAAAAGTTGAATTAAAACTGGATTCTCTCAATCAGTCACAAAAAAATGCAGTAGAAAATGCACTGGCTGCAGAAGATATTTATTTAATTCAGGGACCTCCTGGAACAGGGAAAACTGTAACAGCAGTTGAATTGATAACTAAAGCGGTTGAGCGAGGAGATAAAGTACTTGCTGCAGCAGATTCGAATACAGCAGTTGATAATTTACTGGAACTCCTGGCTGGAAAAGAGCTTAATGTAATTAGAATTGGTCATCCAATTCGGGTCAATAAAAAATTAAGAGAGCATACCTTAGATGAGGTAGTTTTAGAACATCAGGATTATTTAGAAGCAGAAAAATTAAGAGATGAGGTTTCTGATCTAATTAATAAACAGGAATCTTATATTTATCCCGGTGGAAAGTATAGAAAAGGTTTATCTGATCAGGAAATCAAAAATTATGCAGAAAAAGATTTAGAACATCATGTTAGAGGTATCAGTCCTGAAGTTATTGATGAAATGGCAAGCTGGTTGGAGCTTCAGGAAAAAATTGATAAATATTTTAAAGAAATAGAAAAACTTGAAAATAAAGCTGTGGAAGAATTGCTGGATGAGGCAGATGTTATCTGTACTACCAATATTTCAGCAGGCTCTGAACTAATGGAAAATAGGGAGTTTGATTTAAGTGTGATAGATGAAGTAACACAGGCAACTCAACCGGCAGCCTTAATCCCTTATCTAAAAGCAAAAAAAACAATTTTAATAGGTGATCATCAACAGCTGCCTCCAACTGTGGTTAATCAGGAAGCAGCAAAAAATGGATTAAAGGTATCTTTATTTGAAAAGTTAATTGAGAATTACCAGGATCAACTAAGCTCTCTGCTGGAAATTCAATACAGAATGAATAGAGAAATTATGGGGTTTTCCAGTATTTACTTTTATAATAACAGTGTAAAAGCAGCTGAATCTGCGGCTGAGCAGAAATTAAGTGATCTGGGGGTTAAAACAAATGATGATGATGATTGTTTTACAGAGAAATCCTTAAAGGCAGAATATCCACTGGTCTTTTTAGACACAAGAGAAATGAAGGCTGATGAGAGATCTTTTGAAGGTTCAAACTCTTATGATAACCCTGTTGAATCAGAAATAGTGCTTGATATACTTGATCGGGCTCTTAAGTCTTCTCTGTCAGAGGATGACATTGCAGTGATTGCAGCTTATAAAGATCAGGTTGATTTAATAAATCAGCATAATAAATTCAAAAATGTAGAGATCGATACAGTTGATGCTTTTCAGGGAAGAGAAAAAGAAATGATAGTTTTTTCTGCTGTTCGCAGCAATCAAGAAAATAATATTGGCTTTTTAAGAGACTTACGACGTCTTAATGTCACCTTAACTAGAGCTAAAAGAAAGATGATTTTCATTGGTGACAGCAGCACAATTTGTAATCATGATGCTTATGCTAACCTTCTCAAATATATTAAAAAAAGCGGTCTTTATTATAAACTATAGTTTTATCTATTATAGTCAGAAAACGGTATCCAGATATTATATTTAATTGGAGAGCCTTACAGAGTTATAAAAATTAAACTCAATCCAGTAATATCAGTAATCTTGAGTGATATTTTAATTGACACTTTTTAATTTTTGAGATATAATTACATTATCTAAAGTGTTTCAAAATCATTTTATAATGAGGTGGTTAAACAGTGGAGAGGCTTCGCCGCAAGAAGGATTTTAGTAAAACTGAAAAGGAAGAAATTGCCAGAGAAATGGTAAAGGGCTATGAGAAAATGGCTGCAGTAAATAATGATCTTATTCGAAAT
>CAZYRX010000137.1:0-2012 GCA_964649895.1 uncultured Halanaerobium sp. | reverse complement strand
GTTCTTAACCAAAAAATATTATAGGTGTGATTTAATGAAAGTACTACAGATTAATAAATTATATTATCCCTTCACCGGAGGGGTAGAGCAGGTAGCTTATGATATTAGCAATGAATTAAGTAATAAAGTAGATATGAATGTATTAGTTGCTAATGATAAATTTAAAAAAAGTAAAGAAATTATCAAAGGTGCTAATGTTATACGATCAGCAAGTATTGGAAGATATTTTTCAATGCCAGTAGCACCTAAATTTCCTTTAGAATTAATAAAAATAAATGCTGATATTTATCATTATCATTTACCATTTCCCTTAGGAGTAATTTCAGATTTAATTGTCAATCCAAGAGGAAAAAAAATTATAACCTGGCACAGTGATATTGTTAAACAAAAAAATATTTTGAAATTATATAAGCCTTTTTTAAAAAAATTTTTAAACAAAGTTGACAAAATAGTAACTACATCTCCCAATATGATAGATAACTCATCTTTTTTACAGGAATACAAAGAAAAATGTACTGTGATTCCACTTGGTATTAATCCTCACGATTTTAATTTGACAGATTACACTAAAGAAAAGAAAAAAGAGATTCAAAATAAGTATAAAAAACCAATAATATTTTTTGTTGGTCGTTTGGTTTATTATAAAGGTATTGAAGTTTTAATAAGAGCTATGAAAGATATTGATGCTCAGTTATTAATTGGTGGAACAGGTCCTTTAGAGAATGAACTAAATAATTTGGTTAACAACATGGATTTAGATGATAACATAGAATTTCTAGGTTTTGTAAAGGACGAAGATTTAGCTGCATATTATCATGCAAGTAAGTTTTTTGTATTACCTTCGGTTGCTCCAAGTGAAGCTTTTGGCATTGTACAGTTAGAAGCTCAGGCATGTGGGAAACCAGTTATTTCAACTAATTTACCAACTGGAGTTCCTTATGCCAATAAAGATAAAGAAACAGGGATAGTTGTAGAACCTAATAATGTAGATCAATTATATATAGCAATAAAGAAATTGTTAGATGATAAATTATTGAGAAAAAAATTAGGTAATAATGCAAAAAAAAGAGTTGAAAAAATGTTTACTGTGAAAAAAATGGGGGAAGCATATTTTAATCTTTACCATGAATTAATTAATGAGTAAACTTAAATTGCAATAAATATGAATTTTAGAAATTAGGTGTTTGTATGAAAAGCAAAGAATTGCTGTTCAGCTTAATAAGAGTAATAGGTGACATAATATTTATTAACCTATCCTTTTATTTAGCTTTTAAATTAAACTGGATAAGTCCGATCACTTCAAGAAATTACAATGCCTACATACAGCTTATTCCATATATATCTATCTTTACTATTATTTTATTCAACATGTACGGGCTCTATAATAATCAACTCAAACGCAGATTAGAGGAAATCTTCTATACTTTCATCCCAGCAACATTTATCCTAGTCTTATTTACAGGATCAGTATCATACTTGACGCAAAATCTTGCTTTTCCTCGTTCTGTTTATCTTCTTTCTTTACCATCTATTTTTATTGTTATGGTCAGCTGGCGTTATGCATCCATAGCATTAGAAAGATTGGTTGCTCAAAAAGAAGATATTATAGTACTAGCAAAGGGGAAATCTGCTGCAAAATTATTTAAAAATATAAATAATTCTGTACACGGCAATTATAATATAAAAAAAATAATAATTGATGATAAAAATTATTTAAATGGTATAAATGATTCGAATTTAAATATTGTAGAAGGATTTAATAATTTAGAAGAAGAATTAAAAAGCTCAGAGGCTGATATAATAGCTTTAACTTCAAATCTAAGTGAAGAACAGAAAAAATCAACTCTATATATTGCCTTAGATAAGGGCTGGGAAGTAACATTAGTTCCTGAATTTTATGAGATAATGGTTTCAGGATCACAGCTAGAACAGCTGGGAGAAATGCCTGTTTTTGAAATATTACCAAAAAGCAAATCAGTTGGCTATGCATTTAAAAGAGTATTTGATATAGT
>CAZYRX010000136.1:0-2049 GCA_964649895.1 uncultured Halanaerobium sp. | reverse complement strand
AAATATTCTTCATTTTCTCCTGGGAATCATGCCAAGCTTCAGGATTATCAATATACTTATCTTTATTTTCTGGATCCCATTTAGAGAATCTATACCAGATATCATCTTCAATACCTATCGATTCCATCATATAATTTATTAAGTCAATAACTCCTCTAAATTCTTCTTCAAGCTGTTCTGGAGTAACTATAAGGTGACCCTCAGATATAGTGAATTGACGCAGACGAATTAAGCCGTGCATTTCTCCAGAAGCTTCATTTCTAAACAAACTTGAAGTTTCAGAATATCTTATCGGCAGATCTCTGTAACTTCTCAGTTTTGAATTATATATCTGAAATTGAAATGGACAGGTCATCGGTCTTAATGCCATTACATTATCATCTTTTTCTTCATCACCAAGAATAAACATCCCATCTTTGTAGTGGTCCCAGTGGCCAGAAGTCTTGTATAAATCACTTTTTGCCATAAATGGTGTTTTTGTGATCTGATAACCTCTTTTTTCTTCCTCATCTTCTACAAACCGCTGGAGAATTTGAACCACCTTCGCTCCCTTAGGCTTTAAGAGAGGTAAACCCTGCCCTACCTCATCTGCTGTCATAAATAAATCTAGTTCTCTTCCAAGCTTATTATGATCCCTTTTTTTGGCTTCTTCTAATCTTTCTAAATGTTTTTCTAAATCTTTTTGAGAAGCAAATGCAGTACCATAGATACGCTGCAGCATTGTTTTATTCTCATCACCACGCCAGTATGCCCCAGCTGTATTCAATAATTTATATGCTTTTACATACCCGGTAGAAGGTAAATGAGGACCTCGGCATAAATCTACAAAATCCCCCTGGAAATAGAGGCTTATCATCTCATCATCAAGTTCCTCGATTAGTTCCAGTTTATAATCTTCACCTCTTTCTTTCATCAGTTCTATAGCTTCTTCTCTGGGAAGTTCTTTTCTTCTAACTGGAATATCTTCATCAACTATTTTCTGCATTTCTTTTTCTATTTCTCTTAAATCTTCCTGATTAAAACTTTCTTCTAAATCAAAGTCATAATAAAAACCGTTTTCTATATCAGGTCCGATTGCAACCTTAACATTATCATAAAGTCTTTTTACTGCCTGGGCCATCACATGAGAAGCAGTATGTCTGATAATCTCTAACCCCTCATCACTGTCAATTGTAATGATCGATAATTTGATATCATCTTCAATCTCATAATATACATCAACTTTTTTACCATCAACAACACCTGCTATCGCATCTCTACCCAAACCCTTACCGATTGAATAAGCTACATCTTCAACTGTAGCACCTTTATCAAATTCTAAGACTGAACCATCAGGTAATTCCACATTTACTTTATCCATTTTTCTACCTCCATTTATTTTAGTTTAAATTTTAAAATATAAAAATCTATCACTTTATAAAAAAATACAAAATCAAAGATAAGAAATCTTTCTTCAGCTCACTTAAATATATATTATAAAATTTTATCAAAAAATTCATTTAGAAAATTTATCGCAAACATTAATCTGTTAAGATTAAAAACCAGTATAAAATTAAAAAAATCCCTCATCTCAAAATAGAGACGACGGATCGCGGTTCCACTCTAGTTAATAATGTTCAATTGACTGTTGAAATCTCTAAAAACTTCTGTACAGTTCATTAGAAGAACATTATTCACTCAAAAAGATAACGGATTTACCGGACAGAAATACTAATTTCATCCTGTCTGCTCAGAGGTGGTTTTCGAATTAGTGAAATACTATGTGCTTTCAGCCAGCGGCACAACTCTCTGTTAGAAATCAACTAAATTTACTCTTCCTCATCAATACATTTTAATTTATTTTATTTGATAACAATTATTATTAATAATTATAAGACTTAAAATTATAAAAGTCAAGTAAAATAAAAAAAACCACCTTAAAATATCAAGTGGAAGTAAAAATTTAAAATAAAAAGTGGTGCCGGGGGTCGGGCTCGAACCGACACGGGAATAAATTCCCACCGGATTTTAAGTCCGATGCGTCTGCCAATTCCGCCACCCCGGCAATTT
>CAZYRX010000135.1:0-2282 GCA_964649895.1 uncultured Halanaerobium sp. | reverse complement strand
AAAATAATTATTTGAAAAAGTTAGGGGTGAAAATCTGCTTTGAATAAAGAAAAAATTGTTATCGACTACAAAAAAGGGATTCATGCCAGAATTGCAGCACTTGTAGTTCAAAAAGCAAATAATCTCAAAAATAAATATAATGATAAGCTGTTCATAGGCCGCAGTGAAGATAAACTGCTTCCGGCAACCAGTTTAATATCTGTTGTATCATCAAATATTACATATCAGGATGAAATAATTGTTGTCAGCAGAGGTGATAATTCTGATAAATCAATTAAGGAGTTTGTAGATTTTTTAAAGGGTGGATTTAATTTAGAAGACAGCAAAACTCAAGATGAGGTTGATGATATACTGCAGAAGACAACAACAGCTGTGGATAAAGTTTTTAATAATATTGCAAATGGGGTCATAATAGTTGGACAAAATGGGATTATTACAAGCTTTAACAGAGCAGCAGAAAGAATAACCGGGCTTGAAGCAAATCAGGTAATAGGAGAAGATGTATCTCAAGTTGTTCCAAACTCAAGATTAAAACATGTGCTTGAATCAGGTGAAGCTGAACTCGGGCGGCAGCAAAAAATAGATGATGCTACAATTATTACAAATAGGACTCCTATAATTTCAAATGGTAATGCGATTGGTGCTATTGCTGTTTTCCAGGATATTTCAACTATCAAAAAGCTTTCTGGTGAGTTAAAAGAGGTTAAATCTTTAAAAAAAAGGCTCAAACTCATTTTAGGATCAGTACAGGATGGGATATGTGTTGTAAACAAAAGTGGAGTTATCGAATATATAAATCCAAGCTACAGCAGTATATTAGATAGAGATACTGATCATATGATAGGTAATAAAATTGGGAGTTTAGCTGATGAAAAAAGCTATAAAAAGGTGTTGAAAAGTGGAAAGAAAGAGATAGGGATAATAAATAGGAAAGATGAAGGCTCAGTTATTATCTCCAATTTTTATCCAATTAAAATTGGATCTGAGGTAGATGGAGTTGTGATTGTTTCCAAAAAGAAAATCGAAGTAGAAAATATGGTATCTAGATTAAAAGAACTTTCAGCTAAAGCAGAATATTTTAAACAGGAACTGAAGCGTGAAAAAGGACTTGATAAAGCTTTTGACCGTATTATTGGTAAAAGTGGTAAATTAAAAGATGCACTTCTCAAAGCATCAAAGGCTGCAGAAACAACTTCTACTGTTTTAATTAGGGGTAAAAGTGGTACAGGTAAAGAACTGGTTGCTGAGGCTATTCACTATTCTGGAGAAAGGTCAGATGGTCCATTTATACGAGTCAATTGTGCTGCAATCCCACCTAACTTAATAGAAAGTGAGCTTTTTGGCCATGAAAAGGGTTCTTTTACTGGGGCTTCGATTCAAAAAATAGGTAAATTTGAGCTGGCTGATAAAGGGACAATTTTTCTTGATGAGATTGGAGAACTTCCTACAGAAATGCAGGTTAAACTGCTGAGGGTTCTTCAGCAGAGGAGTTTTCAGAGGGTTGGTGGTACAGAATCAATTGATGTTGATATTCGGATAATAACTGCTACAAATAGAGATTTAGAAGAGATGATGAAAAATAATCAGTTTAGAGAAGATCTCTACTACAGGCTGAATGTTATTCCTATTATACTACCTCAACTTAAAGAAAGAAAAGATGATATACCCCTTTTGGTGGAATATTTTTTGAATACTTTATCTGAAAAACTTGATAAAAGAATTGATGATATTTCTCAGGATGCAGTTGACATACTAAAAAACTACTCTTGGCCTGGTAATGTGAGGGAACTTCAGAATATAATCGAAAGGGCAATAAACTTTACAGATAACAGCAGTATAACTGCAGATAACCTTCCCTCATATATTAAGGACAATTATAAAGTTGAGGGATCACTTGTTAGCTTAAATTCTGAAGGTGATGTTGCTTCACTTGAAGATTATGAAAAAGAAATAATAAGACTTGCTTTAAAAAAACACGGTAGTTTTAATGCCAGTGGTAAAGCACTTGGAATTACTCATAAAACAGTTGCAAGTAAAGCCAGAAAATATGGTTTAGTTGATTAAAATTAATATAGATGGGAATTATCTTCAGACTGCCTGGTAAATTTTATCAAGTGGTTCTGAAGTTTTTCTATTTATTCTAATTAAACAATATAATTTGGCAAATATTATCTCTTTAAATCTCTGATCATCAGTTTTATGTATCAAATACAGTCATATTTTATTAATAAGGGTGTTTAAATAGAATTAAATAGCTTAGTCTAACTTATAATATATATATT
>CAZYRX010000134.1:0-2291 GCA_964649895.1 uncultured Halanaerobium sp. | reverse complement strand
GACTGTTGATAACTTTGAATTTTTGCTATTTTAAAAAATGGGGAAACTACTTTTAAATTTTATTGTTTCTAAATTTACCATATGATTATTATATTTCTCCAAAAAAGTGTAATTGGTATATTTTATTGAAAAATGTTGACAAAAATCTTTTAAATCACTCATATTTTCAAAAAATACTGCCTTAAATTCTTTAAAGTTAATATCTAGAGTAAAATAGAGTTAATCCTAGCTAGTCGTTTAATATATGTCTTACTATTCTTTCTCAGCATTTAAGTATTCTCTTGACTATTTCGATAATAATAGTAAGTAATAATAAATAGTAATAAATATTCCATTCAATTTACCAGGAGGAGATAATATTGTCATTCAAAAATTTAAGTATCTCAAAAAAGATTTTATTGTTAATAGGTGGTAGTTTTCTTTTAGCTTCTTTAGTATTAGGCTTTTTTCTAAGTAATGACTTTAATGAATTAAAAACTCAAAATAAGAGTATTGTAAGTGAACATTTGCTGGATCTAGAAAAACAAAGAATAAAAAATGCAGCTCAACCAGTTACAATATTTTTATCCGAAATTGTTTCAAATCGAAAAAATGATTTAGATGAAACAGAATTGCAAAATATCATTAGAAATTATAATCAGAATCTTTCTTTTGGAGAAAATAATGAAGGATACTTTTTTATTTACGATCATCAAGGTAATACAATATCTCAGCCCCCAGCTCCAGAACTGGTTGGTACGAACAAATGGGATCTGCAGGACCCTAATGGAAAGTATATTATTAAATCACTTTCTGAAAGAGCAAATGAAGGTGGAGGTTTTGTTACTTATGCTTATGAAAATCCTGAAACAGGTGAAACTGAAAATAAAATTAGTTTTGTAAAGAATATTGAAGGTACAGACTATTTTATAGGTGCAGGTACATATGACTCTATAATAAACTCAAGGGTAGATGCCGCCCAAAATGAACTTGAGCATATGTTAAGCAATATTACAACTACATTAATTATTGTAGCACTAATTACTGCTTTAATATTTATAGCTCTAATATTCTTCATATCTAAATATATATCGAAGAATGTAAATAAAATTGGTGTTGGAATGGAAAAAATGGCTGAAGGTGATTTCACAGAGAATGTAGAGGTAAATAGTAATGATGAAATAGGAAAGTTAGCAACCAATTTAAATATAATGCAGGATAATCTTCGAGATTTAATAGAAAATGTAACAAATATTTCGGATAATCTTGCTGCTTCGAGTCAAGAACTATCTGCATCAGGAAAAGAAGTTGCTACTGCAGCTCAACAGGTGGGACAGTCAATGGAACAGGTTGCATCAGGAGCTGAAGAACAGTCAGCTCAAGTTCAAGAAACAAACAGCAAAATAAATGAACTTTCCGTACAAATTAGTGATGTAACAAAAATGTCTGACGAAATGGATAAACAGGCTGATAATGTTATGAGTAACTTAAAAGAAGGAAATAATTCACTTGATAATTCAGTTGACCAGATTGAAAATGTTAAAAATAATTCTAATGAGGTTTCCAATACAATTAATAATCTAGGTGGTTTATCAAATAAAATAGGAGAAATTGTACAGCTTATTAATGACATAGCTGCTCAAACAAATCTATTAGCTTTAAATGCTGCAATTGAGGCCGCAAGAGCCGGTGAAGCCGGTAGAGGATTTTCAGTTGTTGCAGATGAAATACGGCAGCTTGCAGAAGAATCAGAAGATGCAACAAATCAAATAGGAACTCTTGTTTCAGAGATACAGAATGGTGTTGGTAAGGCAGTAGAGAAAATGGATGAAACAGAAATAGTTGTAGATAACAGTGTAGATGCCATTAAGACAACAGGAAATTCATTTGAGGAAATTAATCATGCTGCTTTAAAGTTAAGTGATCTGATTGAAAATATTAGTTCCCAGGCCGATAAAGTAGGTAGAAATAGCAAAGATGTAGAATCGATTATCCAGGAGATATCTTCAGTAAGCCAGGAAGCTGCAAGCAATTCAGAGGAAGTGGCAGCAGCAAGTGAAGAGCAGAGTGCAGCAACTGAAGAAATAGTTAGTGCAGCAGATGAATTGGCTGGAATGTCAAATAAGCTTACTAAGGCATTGAGTAAATTTAATATCTAAGTTTGAAATTGTATAATGAGTTTTAATTAGTTAATTCCACTCTTAATATAGCTTTAGAAACATATTCTCAAGTTATTCTTTTTATACAGAAAGAATAAGTTGATAAATATAATAAGTTTATAACTTCATAAAAGATAAGCAGGCTATATAGCC
>CAZYRX010000133.1:0-2350 GCA_964649895.1 uncultured Halanaerobium sp. | reverse complement strand
ATACCAACCCTTTGTGCCTGTCCTCCAGATAACTGTGAAGGATAAGAATCAGCAAAATCCTTGAGTCCAACTCGATCCAGCTCAAACATGGCCAGCTCTTCTGCTTCTTTTTTATCCATCTTCTTAACCTTGGTCAAACCGATCATCACATTACCCTTTGCAGTTAAGTGATTAAAAAGACCAAAATCCTGAAATACAAAACCAATCTGCTGTCTAATCTCATTGATCTTTTTAGTAGAAGTAATCTCAACATCTTCTAAATATATTTTTCCCCTTTTAGGTGGAACAAGGCGGATAATATTATTTAAAATAGTACTCTTACCAGTACCACTCGGTCCAACAATAACCTTGGTTTCTCCCTTATCTAGGGAAAAAGAAATACCCTTAAGCACCTCTTCTTTACCAAAGCTGTGGTGTAAATCCTCTATTTTTAATAAATGACTAGTAGGCATCTGAATGTCCTCCTTCAATTCCTATCCCCGGTATCTGATACTTTTTCTCAAAGAAAGATAAAGCCAGATTTATTGTAGTAGTTAAAACAAAGTAAATAGCTGCAACAGTTAGATAAATAGTCATCGGCGCATTAGAAGTAGCAATAAAGTAATCTCCCTGTCTGACAAGCTCAACAACTCCGATCGTAAAAGCAAGTGAAGTATCTTTGAGCACAATTGCAGACTCATTAGTTACAGGAGGTATCGCAATTCTAATCGCCTGAGGAGCAATAATATGTGTAAAAGCAGTCAGCTTACTCATCCCAAGCGACATAGCTGCCTTCATCTGAGATCCACTCACCGATTGAATAGCTCCCCTGTAAATCTGTGATTGATAAGCAGAACTCCTCAGCCCAATCCCAACAACTGCTGCCCTGAAAACAGGAATCCTCAGTCCCATTGCAGGTAAACCATAATTGATCAGTAAAAGTATCACCAGAAGTGGAATGCTCCTCACCACTCTCTCATATACAGCAATAATACCCTGAACAAATTTGTTTCCATAAACCTGACCAAAGGCCAGTGGAAGCCCAACTACAACTCCCAGCAGCAGACTCCAAAACGTCAGCTGAATGGTAATCAGGGTACCCTCTAAAAGATAGGGAAGTGCCTGCTCTATTAAAGTAAAATTAGCTATTTTAATCCACCCCTTTACAATAATATAATTAGATATCTACTTAATAATTTATCTAATTTTTTAATTTTAATCTATAATGAATTAATAAATTAACAGAATATCCTTCAGAAGTCTATAATAAATGAAATAAAAGTTTTCAATACCTGTCACTCTGAAATAATAATATAATATAATTGCAGAAAATTAAATGAAAAAGCTAAAATAAGCAAAAGCTTAAAACAGCAGGTTATATAATAGCCCAGAATCCACCCACTGCTTTAAGCTTTTTATTGCTTAATCGTACCTAAAATTTCTTTTAAGTATATTTCAGTATAATACAAAAGGCCAATTTAAATGAATAATTTAACCTTTTTCTTTTAAATTCCAGTTATCTTAAAAGCTGAAAAATATCTAATTATCAATTTAGAAATACTTTTCAATCAGCTCATCCATGGTTCCATCTTCTCTTAAATTTTCTAAACCACTATTGATCATAGCTTTCAATTCCTGATTACCTTCTGCTACAGCAATACCGTATTCTTCACCGGTAATGATCTCTGCAACAACATCAACAGGATTTGACTTACTGTAAGTATCAGCAACAGGCTTATCAAGCACAACACCATCGATATTCTGATTAACTAAATCTCTAATAACAAGTACATAGGTATCATAATTGCGCATATCTCCGGTTAAAATACCTGGATCCGCTACATTATCTTTAACCCAAAGGTCACCAGTTGTACCAGTCTGAACACCAATATCATTATCTCCAAAAAGTACAGTTAAATTATGCTCTGATTCTTCGTGAACCATAACTGACTGATTTGCAGAGTAATATGGATCAGAGAAGTCAACAACCTTTTCTCTGTCTGCAGTAATTGTCATTCCGGCTGCAACGATATCAAGACTGCCGCTGGAAAGTGCAGGAATCAGAGAGTCAAAACTTAAGTCTCTAACCTCAACCTCAAAACCCTGATCTTCGGCAATTGCCTTAATAAGATCGATATCAAAACCAACAATCTCTCCCTCTTCTACATACTCAAACGGTGGGAAAGATGCATTAGTACCAACTACATAAGTCTGTGCAAATGCTGAAGTACTAATAAAAACTAAAGCTAAAACTAAGGTGAATAGTACTAAACTTTTTTTCATTAAATGCTTCCTCCTTTAAGAATTATATTGCTCTTTTTTCACTTCTAGAATTATATATTTTTCTAAAAGGCAAAAAAATTATTCAAAT
>CAZYRX010000132.1:0-2379 GCA_964649895.1 uncultured Halanaerobium sp. | reverse complement strand
AAGAATCAAAATAATCAAGCACCTGCTGCCATAGATTATAGATAGATCGATGACACTCATCAACTACAATAAAATCAAAAAATCCGATTGGGATCTCGGAATTATACACTACAGGAATGGGCTCTTTCGGTTTCCACAATTTTTCATAGGGGCTCTTTTCCTCAGCCTCCGGTTCCAGCTCTTTACCCTTGAGAATTGAATATACTCTCTGGATGGTGCTGATGCAGACCTGCGCATCATCAGGTATATAGGAACTGGTTAGTCTTTGCACATTGTATAATTCTTTAAACTTTCGATTGTCATCATTGGGCTGAAAGGCCATGAATTCCTGCTCGGCCTGCTCACCCAAATTGCGAGTATCAACCAAAAATAGCACTCTGTTAATGTTAGCATACTTTAATAATCTGTAAATTGAGGTGATAGCAGTATAGGTTTTTCCAGCTCCAGTTGCCATCTGGATTAATGCTCTGGGCTTTGAGTCTTTCAGAGATTCTTCCAGATTGCGGATTGCATTGATCTGGCAATCCCTGAGGCCTTCTTCTTTTAATGGTGGAAGGTTTTGCAAACGGCGGCGGAGCGAATCATCTTTTTTTAATTGTTTTACAAAGGTCTCCGGTTTATGAAAATGAAAAACCGTTCTGGCGCGAGGTTTAGGGTCTCTAAGATTTGTATATTTAGTAAGCTCTCCTGTGCTTTCATAAACATAGGGCAAATTTTTATTATCGAGATATTTAAGTTTGCTTTTGGCGTAACCTTCTGCCTGCTGTTCGTGGACAGTAATTCTCTGGCCCTCTTCTTCCCTTTTGGCTTCAATCACACCAACCGGCCTGCGATTGACAAAAAGAGTATAGTCCATCTCTTTACCGTCATCTGTATAGTACTTTCTGACTGCTACGCCATTACTTTTGTGCCAATTTATATTATCCTTATCCTGCACAGACCAGCCCGCCTGTTGCAGCATTTGGTCTATTTGATCTCTTGCCTTTTGTTCTGGGGTTTGATTTAAACTGCTCATAGAAAAGATAGGCCACTATTAAATTGGTAAACATAAACTGCAATGCTAAATTTATAATAATTCTCCAGAATTATAAAAGAAAAACTAATAATCTCAAAGTTAAATCTCGAAAAGAGTATGTATTACCTCACAAGAGTTAACCTGTTTTACAAAAAGTTTGTCTTATAAAACAAATTTTCTGCAAAATGAAGAAGGATTAAAACTGTAAATAAATCAATACATTGAATAAAAAGCTAAACATTTTATTTGCATAATCAACTTAATATCATTAACGTTGATACATCAATTGTTGATATATCAATTAAAATAAAAAAGGAGCCAGAAATGAGTAAAAACCCATTAGAAGTTATTGCACAGAATGACCAGGAATTTTTCGACCATGTAATGGAGTCAAGAAATCTGACTTTTAAGGATGGGGTCTTGTCCGCCAAGACTAAGAATCTGATGGCCATGGCATTGGATGCTGCAATGGGAGCAGAAGCAGGAGTCGGTTCGCTGGCATCACAGGCTATGAAAGCCGGCGCCACCAAAGCAGAAATTATGGAAACTGTACGCGTAGCCGGTTTTATTTCCGGGGCTCATGCCGTTTTTACTGCTGCTCATGGACTTGATGAAATCCTGTAAATAATATTATTTCTACAAATTTTATGTATAGCGATTTATAAAAGTGCTGCCCAATGTAGCATAACTAGCCCTAGTTGTGCATTTTTTCTGAAGCCTTTAATGGGCTGAAGAAACAAACTATACTTACAGAGGCTTAGTGGAAATAATAATGCTAAATTTAGCAGATATTTATTTTGCAAATTGCTATAGGACGAGACGGATGAAAATTTTGGAGACCACAAATGGATCTATATAATTCCCTTGGCGGACTAATTGCTAAAACTAAATGGTATTCCAATAATTATATCAAAAAAGTTTTTCAAGAGAAGGATATTGATATTTCCTATACCCAGTGGAAATTAATTATCACGATCAATCAGAAACCGGGGCTGACCCAGACTGAATTGAGCAACTCGGCTCAAAAAGATAAAGCAAGTGTCACACGGATGCTGGATATTCTGGAGAAAGAGGGTTATGTCACAAGGAAAAAAGATCCTGATGATCGGCGCTTATATAATATATTTCTTACTGATAGAGGTAATGCAATATTTCAGAAAACTCTGCCTCTCATAGACAAGGTGGAAAGTGATATGCTGCAAGATTTGACAGAAGAAGAAATTGAAATAATGAAGCGGTGTTTAGTTAAAATCTGTGATAGGACACATAAGATATTGCAGTGATTATGGCAACCTTGCGAAGGTTTCGGAACCTTCGCAAGTTATTCCGGTCAAAGTCAAATATTATTTTCAATAAATTCCATA
>CAZYRX010000131.1:0-2386 GCA_964649895.1 uncultured Halanaerobium sp. | reverse complement strand
GAATCTAATCAAATGGGCAGCCAAAAGAAGGCTGTTCTTTTTTCTATAAAACAAGGATTATTTATTTAAACATAGAATATATATAATAGAAAGAATACTAAAATATTATAAAATCACTATTAAATTAAGTAAAAATAATAAAGAATATTATCTAGAATAAATCTTTTGGGAGGCGGTAATTTGAAAGCTTTTAAGGCTTATGATATTAGAGGAGTTTATAATAAAGATTTCAATAAAGATGATGTATATAAAATAGGATATTTTTTACCTGAATTGCTGGCAGCAGAAAAAGTTCTGGTAGGCTATGATGATAGAGAATCAACTCCAGAAGTTTTTGAAGCTTTAGCAGAAGGGATTACTGATAGTGGTGCTGATGTTTACAATATTGGTTATGCAACAACACCTATGGTCTATTATGGAACAGCTAAATATGGATACAATGCTTCTGTTATGATAACTGCTTCACATAATCCTCCAGAGTATAATGGACTTAAAATTTCTAGAGAAAATGCATTACCTGTAGGGTATGATTCAGGTTTAAAAGAACTTGAAGAAATGATCGAAAGCAGAGAAATAAATCCAGTAAGCCCAAAGAAAAAGGGAAGTATATTAGAGCATAAAATTAAAGAGGAATATATAAAATTTCAAAAATCTTATCTTCCTGACTTATCTAATTTAGACATTTCTATAGATATATCTAATGGAATGACAGCAATTATATCTAATCAAATATTCGGTGATAGGCCCCATTATATATATAATGAACTTGATGGGACTTTTCCTAATCATGAAGCAAATCCACTTGCTGCAGAAAATAGAGAAGACTTAAAGAAACTTCTGCTCGAAAATAATTCGGATATTGGCTTAATTTTTGATGGAGATGGAGATAGAGTAATGTTTTTAGATGAGAAGGGAGAGTTTATTGCTCCCGATTTAATTATAGCACTATTAGCTGAGTACTATATCAAGCAGGATAGAGGAAAAAATATTCTCTGTGATATTCGTACTTCCTGGTCTGTAACTGAACACATTGAAGAATTAGGCGGCAAACATTATCTTTGGAAAGTAGGGCATGCTTATGCAAAGTTAAAACTCCGAGAAATAGATGGTATCTGTGGAGGTGAACTTGCAGGACATTATTATTATAAGGACTTCTTTTACTGTGATTCTGGTGTGCTTACAGCTTTGATTGTGCTTAATGTAGCTGCTCGTCTTAAAGAAGAAGGTAAGACGATTTCGGAATTAATCTCTGAACTAGATAAATATGCAAGTTCTGGAGAAGTTAACTTTAAAATAGAAAACAAAAGAGAAGTAATGGAAAGACTAAAAGATTATTATTTACAAAAAGAAGAGCCAGATGAATTTTATGATTTTGATGGATATAGATTAGAATATAAGGATTGGTGGTTTAATGTTAGGCCATCAAATACTGAACCATATTTAAGACTCGTTGTAGAAGCAGTTGATCAGAAAATGCTTGATAATAAGTTAGCAGAAATTAAAGAAGTTATGAATATTTAAATTTATATTAACAAAGGTTATAAGCTAAAAAATATAAAAAAGAGAGACTTCTTTAAGAAAGGAGCGGATCCTTATGAAAATTCCTGTTAAAAAGTGGTATGAATCAGTTCAGACTCGGTATTCTCAGCAGAAATATATGAGCAGAGAAATCAAGCCATTCACTTTAAAAGCACTCCAAAAAAATATTGAGGATTTAAATGAGGTTTATGATGAGGTTCGTTTAAAAATTTATGAGAATTCAATTAAAGAAATTCTTCCTGCCCTTAATGGTAAATATGGTAATTTTACTGATTCTCCAGCTTTTATGGTAATCATTATTAAAGGAACTGGTGAACACCGCTGGACTAAAGCTGGTTATATTGGAGAAGCAGCAATTTTAGAAGCAACTGCTCATGGTCTTGGTACTTGCTGGATTGGTGCTCGTTTTGAACCAAGTAGAACTAATGTTGATATCGAGATGGAAGCAGGAGAAAGATTGGTGGCAGTAACTCCTATAGGTTATTCATCAGAAAGCTATAATATTACAAGACATTTTATTTCAAAACTCTTTCCTCATCGTGATCGTAAACCTCTAGAAGAGCTCTGCCCGGATGGATATGATGAAGACTGGCCTGGATGGGTTAAAAATGCTATTAAAACAGCAAGTTCTGCCCCTTCAAGACTGAATAGGCAACCCTGGCAATTCTTTTTTGGAGATAATCGTATTGTAGTAGACTGCAAAGGTCAATCTTCTGCTTATAAAAGATTGGAATGTGGAATTGCTCTGCTTCATTTAGAAATAGGTGCACTTGATGGAGGGGTAGAAGGTAAAATCGAATTTGGAGAAATGGGAATAGCTTCTTTTATCAAAGAAGGAGAAAGATAA
>CAZYRX010000130.1:0-2465 GCA_964649895.1 uncultured Halanaerobium sp. | reverse complement strand
CTTTTACAATTTTTTTTGAAGCATTTAAATCAAAATCAATGTTTTTTCTTATAACAGGTAGCAAATCTGTTCTTATTTTATGCTTAGTTATAGAGTCAATTACATTAGTATCAAATTTTTTATTAATTTTCTTTGAAGAAATAGCCGCATAAAAAATTACACTTTTCTTTAATATTATTTCCTCTCTCTCACCAAATAATCCAAATTTAATCATATTTCTTATATCATATAAATCTCTTGCAGCAGCCCTATTTAATAATGCATTAATCTTACTTGCATAAATCTCAATTGGAGCTAAAGATTTTATTTGATAATCACTAGAAAAATATTCAGTTATAATTGGTCGTTCTTCTGCACAAAGTATGTGAGCACGCAGAGAATAATTAATTTCAAGTTTAATATTATCAAGATTTCCACCTGCATTGGTATATTTATAAACCCAGGAATCAAGGCTATAAGGTGTTTTGCTTTTAGGACTTTTTTTATAACCTTGTGAAACCATAAATCTATCAATAATAGTATTTATCTTTTCTCTATTTTTAAGCATTACATCACGACTATCAGTTTTCAGATAGTCTAAATCAATGTCAACTGATAATCGAGGCAAATTAAAAATAGTTAAATTTATGGCAGTTCCCCCTTTTAAAGCAAGACTTTCCTGAAGTAATGGATTTGTATTAAAATATTCCAAAATATCTGCTAATCTTAAAACTTTTTCTAAAGTATCCCTAATAAATCCCATTTTTTCAGCTTTTCTTCCTAGAAAAACTTCACTGTAATTAAACAAGTTCATCACCGCTTTGATTTGTTACAGAAAATAAATTACTCGGAACGACTAGTTTCCACTCATTATTATAGTAATTTTCATCATTACTTTTTTCCAGCAAATAACGTGTGCTTTTTCCAATATTGCTTTTACAGTATTCAAAAAAATCATCCGATAATTGCATTCTTTCTTTATAATGAAAAAGTAAATATCCTGTCTTTTGATAAAGAACCTGTATATCATACATTTCTAAATAAGATTTCAACTTACTTTCATTAAGGTAATTTACATTTTCAAGACAATTTAATAATTCTTCAAATCCTCCTATTTTTTTAAAATCTTTTATATTGTCTATTACCGTTCTTTCTAAATCAGTTACTCTAACACCAGAAGTATTTTTAGGCTCTACAACTCCCATTTTTGATTTTGAAATAACATATTTATATACTATATTTTCAAATTCAAAATCTCTAAATTTTGTCTCAGAAGATATATATACTTCATAATAAACTTGATTTGCTAAACCATAAAATTCAAAGGCACTATGATGTGAGATATATGCTGTATCTGTAACAGCACAAGCAATTTGATAACGAGATGCAATTACTTGACCTGTCGCTGGATTAACACAAGAATAGATATTTTTTCTGATTTTCCTCACCAAATCTTTCTTCATTAATCGCTCAAGAAGAGAGTATGCTGTTTTAGCATTATTATTTGTTATTTTTTTTACCTCTTCAATAGAAAAAACACCATATTGGGCTAGCTCTTTATATCCAACCACTATCATCACACCTTTTTAAATTTCTCATACTTCTTTATTTTTAAAGAATTACGTTATGTTTTTAAAGCAATATATTCCTCATTATTAATAATAATTATTTGTATATGAACTTCTCTTTTCTTTAATTTTAATACATTATTCTTTAAATGTAAAGTATAATGTTCTAATTTTAAAGAAATAAGCTTTAAAACATCACTAACTATAAATACTCATTGGGAATCATTAAACCACATTCTTCAGCAAAACTAAAAACTTTTTTTTATACCATTGAGTTGACTCATAATACTTATACTATTTGTTGCATAATATAATTACCGAGAATTGCAAAGTAGTATTCCCGAAAGTTGCAAACTAAAATTCCCTATTATTGCATTCGAAAAATCTCTACCGCAACTAAGTGAGCATTGTGTTGCAATAAAAAAACCACCTGGAAGTTAATCCAGATGGTGGTATTTTATAATTCATATAAATAAATAGATGCATTTTTAGACTCAAAAGAATCTATTCTTCTCCCTATTCTATCTAAATGAATGAGAATGATTTGTTTTTCATTATCATGAACATGTGAGAACAAAAACCATGTGTTACCATTTAAATCTAATCTTTCTATTTCACTCAAATATAATCCAGGCTTTCTTCTATAGTTACTACCTTTTATATAAGATATATCTTTTTCATAAGTATAATACCTAAAAGCCCTTTCGGCAGCATAATAAACATATATATCATCTCCACTATTATTATTTTCTAAATAATAGTCAATAACAGGTTTTGTTTCTTCTTTTAAAATAGGAAGAAATAAATTTTGTACACCCTTTGCCAAAGGAAAAGATAAAAAAATAAATATTAATAATATCGCAAACAACTCTTTTTTCTGTTTTGAAAATAATTTGAAGGTATAATAAACACCTTTAG
>CAZYRX010000129.1:0-2657 GCA_964649895.1 uncultured Halanaerobium sp. | reverse complement strand
AAAATACCTTCAGCTAAATCATTTAATTTAGGAGAAGAACTAGCTATTTTATAACCTGCCTCTGGGTGTCTTCTAACTTTCTCCCATTCTTTGTCTGTTAAGGGACCTGACTTTAGCAGAATGTCTTTAGAAATAGTGATTTTACCCAAGTCATGTAGATTCGCTAATGAAGCTAAAACATCTAACTCATGTTTAGTTAAATCTAATCTCTTTCCTAATCTTACAGCTAAATCATTAAGTCTTTGACTGTGTTCTAAGGTCTCATTGGTTGTCTCTCTCAGCATAGTTTCTAATGAATCAAGAATGGTATTATGAACACTTTTACTTTCATGAACTTTATTTTGATACATCTTGTCTTCTGCTTTTTTTAATGCTTTCTCAAAATCCTCAGTTATTTCCTTTTTAGTTGCAATGCCCAGGGCAATACTGGGCTCAATTGAACACTCCTCAGCTTTTTGACAGTTATTTTTTATCCTTGTATAAATCTTTTCTGCTTTCTTTTTAGAAGTCTGAGGCAGTAATACTACAAACTCATCCCCGCCAGTTCGAGCTACTAGGTCTTCCTTTCGACAGGAGCTTTCTATTATTTGACCAATTTTCTTTAACAGTTTGTCACCTTCTTTATGTCCAAAGGTATCGTTAGCGATTTTTAATCCGTTAACATCACCCATAATAATACTTAAGGGTAACTGTCTTTTATTGTCATAGCGCTTTATTTCTTCATTAAAGTAGGCTCTGTTGTATAATCCAGTCAGTTCATCATGGAATGTTTTGTATTGTAATTGCTCTTCTGCTTTTTTACGTTCGGTGATATCAGAAAAAATAGTGGCGAATTTACCTTTTTCAGGCGAAAAAGCTCTTACCTTATAATATTTGTCCTGTTCTTTTGCATATTCTTCAAATGAAATAGATTCACCTGTTGTAGCAACATTGCCATATTTATCTATCCAGTATTGTTCTGTTTCAGGTAATACTTCTTTAACTGTGTTTCCAATTAAGTTAGAGCTACTAAGTCCAGTTAGTTTTTCAAAGGCAGGATTTATATCCAGAAAACGATAATCAACAGGCTCTCCTTCATCATTATATATCATTTCATGTAGGGCTAAGCCGTTTGTCATAATTTTAAAAAGTTGTCTGTATTTTTTTTCGCTTTCCTTTAATTTTTCCTGCATTCTATATTTTTCAGTAACATCTCTAAATACCAACACAACTCCTGTAATATCTTCTTCATTATTTATAATTGGAGCAGCAGAATCAGCTATCTGATATTCACTTCCATCTTTTGCTATTAATGCTGTATGATTTGCTAATCCTACTATTTTCCCGTTTTCTAGAACTTTACTTACTGGGTTATCAACTTTATTTCTTGTTTTAGCATTAATAATATTAAAGACTTTCTGTATAGGTTTACCACTTGCATCTTCTCTGTCCCATCCAGTTAATCCTTCAGCAACTAGATTCATGCGAACGATTTTTCCCTCGATATCTGTAGAAATAACTGCATCACCTATAGAATGCAAGGTAATCCTTAGTTTTTCTTTTTCCATTTTTAATTTTTCTTTACTTGCTTTTAGTTCTTCATATGATATTTCTAATAAACTATTTGCTTTTTGCTGTTCAATTTTTTCAACAGTCAAATCTGAAATCATTTCAATTATTTGAACTAAGACTTCCATGGTGACTTTAACTTTGGCTTCTGTCACAACGGGCACTTTTTTAACTGCTGAAAGATACAAACTCTCATCAAAATTATATTGTCTCGCCTGTTTCTTGAAAAAATCCATTGAGGGTTCTTCAAAGAAAAATTGTCCAGTAAAAAGATTAGCAAAATGTTCTCCTTTTATAACAATTGGAACTACAACATCAATCAAACCATTCAAACACTCATAAGCATAATAAGCTTTCCCTTTGGACATCTCATTTGCGAGAAGAGTATCACTTTTCTTACAATTATTTGCAGGTCCTTTATTGGCTCTATGAAAATCAGTACAGACTTCCCTCCAACCTGATTTAGATAACACATTACCTTCAAGGTCAAGAACTGCCGTTACAAAACCTGTTGCTTGATTAAAACCTTCGAGCAATACATTAAGTCTTTCAAAATCAAAATGTTCACTGATATTTACATCCATTTTCTATCACCTTTCAACATATAGTTGTTCAGCACCCATAAATTATTGTTGTTTACATGCTGCAAGAAAAAACTTATTTAAATCATTATAAGTACAATAAATCCTATCAAGTACGTTATTTATATTATCTTTTGCTGCAGCAATGGTAACTTCATAAATTTCAATTCGTTACTGTTATATTCAAGGTAAGTATATTAATTCCTGTATAAAATCAGTTATAGAATTTATAGAAAAAAATATTTGTAGTATACTAAAATTACCGGGAATTGCAAAGTGGAATTCCCGAAAGTTGCAAATTAAAATTCCCTATTATTGCAAAATAAAAAAATCAGGGTGATTAACCCTGATTACAACTACACTAAATCTATTTTAATTTTTCTATCCAAAGCTTTTGCTATCCTATTAACTGTCTCAATTCTTGGTTCACTTTCACCACTTTCTATTCTCGAGATAACTGACTGCTTAATGCCAGCTTTCTCGGCTAATTTTTCCTGGGATAAACGTTCATCTAGTCTTAATAATAAT
>CAZYRX010000128.1:0-2706 GCA_964649895.1 uncultured Halanaerobium sp. | reverse complement strand
TGAGATTCCCACTCAGTATATATTACGCCCTTAGCCTGGCGCACTACCTGGTACCTACAATTTTAGACAAAATATTTCATTAGATTTAAATATCATGATACTTATCATTATCTGAATCATCTGCTGAATGTTCACTAGCAGATGAATTTTTTTTGCTTTCTGATTCAGGTTCTCTTTTTTCTTCCCTATAAGGCTCGGATTTTGCTTCATAACTTACATCAACATGATTTGGACGTTCTGGTATGATGGCCCAGGCAACGATGTATGCTATTAAACCAGCACCTGAGGCAAATATTAAAACAACAGCTGCCAGACGAACTAGTGTAGAATCAACACCAAAATATTCGCCCAGTCCTCCACAAACTCCTGCAATTTTTCTATCAGTCTTGGATCGATAAAGTTTTTTCATAATTTCACCTTCTTTCTAAGTGTAAAATAAATTTTGGAGATTTTTTGTATAACTTTGTTGAAATATCTTGGTACCAGGTACCAAGATATATCAACAATTAATAACATATACTTACATTATAAAACATAAATAAATAGATTAAAAGAATCAGATTGTTTCACTTAAAAGGTGTAGCTTAAATTTAATTCTAGACCGATTTGATCTCCGCCCAGTACTTCTTCGTCATCTCCTACAGCTGTTGTCCCCCGGAGTTCAAACAGAAGATTGCTGCTGAAAATATAAGAATATTTTGGGATAAAGAGTGTACTTCCATCTCCAAGATAGGTTACCGTTATTAATCCAATTGAGGAAAACTCATCTATTTCATAATTAATATTTGTATTGATAAATTCCATTTTATCTGAAGCAGAATTCTGTTCTTCAGTTTCTGGTTGGTTTTCATTCTGGATAACATCAAAAAAATCAAATCCTTCATCTGCTTCTGCACCATCAATTAAAATATATTCTCCTTGGAGATAGAGCTGACTTCCACTTAAAAAATGATAGCTGTAATCTGTCCCAATTTGATAAATATCATAATTAATACTTCTGTTTTCCCAGAGTCCAAAAGCTCCATAAACACCTAGTGGGCCAAGATCCCCTTTGGCGGTTAATCCATAACGATCAAGATTTCCTCCACTTCCTGAAGAAGGAGTTCTGATATAACTTGCAGTTAAATCATAACCTGCATAAGTAGTTCTAACTCTCAAGGACCATTTGTGGTTTTTCTCTCCTTCAATATCAGTACTGAGAAAAGTTATTCCTGTCCCCCAGTTGATAGGATAATATAGCTCCACTCCATCAACAAATTTAGCTCTGCTTTCTTCATCTAAATTTTCTGCTCCCAGACTGTAATCAACAGGATTTATTAAAGCCCCATAAGACCAGGAAACCGGCTGTCTGCCAATTTTTGCTGTAAGAGGTCCAATTTTCTGCCTTAGATATAACTTTTTGAACCAGATATCTAAATCAGACTCTTCAGCGGTAATAACCATCCTATTTTGAATATCAAGTGGAAAATCATAAGGCAAATACCATTCAAGTTCCAGTTCTGATGCTAATTCTCCATCAAGCTCAGAATCAGAGTAACTCAAATTATTTATTAAGGAAACCTCACCACCCAGATCAACAGCTGAAGCTGATGAGAAATTAAATAAGCTAAATATCAATATTGCTGAAGCAAATATTCTAATTAGTTTTTTTGTATTATGATTTATCTGCACAATCTTCACAGATTAACCCTCCTCAATCTATATTCCCATAATTATCTTTCAGCAATCTTCAGCGCAGTCTTTCTAAAGTGAACATGCTGTCATCTATCTCGACATTAAAATCTATTTTTTTTACTATAAATTCTGTACTGGTGTTTTTTCGTAGTTTGTTTTCCATAACAGTGTGCACAGGATACCAACGTCCGTCAATTTTTTCCACCTCTAATACCTCTGCTTCTTTAAGAATCCTTCCACTTTCTGCATATAATTCCTCTCGAAGTCCTACAAATCTCTCTTTATCAATCCAGACAATCCGTCTATAATAACTTACTTCTTTACCTGAAACTTTAACACCTTCTAGTTTGTAGGCAGGACGGCCTTGATATTCAACCTCTCCCAGAAGTTCGAAATCATATAAATCGGTTAATTTGTCAGATTCTAAAATATCCTGATAAGAAAAATCACTTCCCATCATACCCTGTTCAAGCATATGACCTGATATCTTGACCAAATCTTCGGCCTCAGGGAAAAACATCCAGATATCATCACCTCTTTTTAAAAATTTTGTACCACGGTCACGTGGATTTGTAAATTCTGCAAGACTATTATTTTTATCCTGCCAAGCACGCATTTCTTTAACCTGTGTTCGGCCTCCACTCTTAATGATCATTTCTGCTTCTGAATAAGCTGTAATAATATATTCATTATCATCTCTTCGATTTATTATTTCTTCAGCTCCAAGCTGTTCTCCTGCACTTATCTGCTGACTAAATAATATTAATGTTATTAAAATGAAAAGAAAAATCACATTTGAGAATTTCTTTGCTGTTAATTTCATTTTCATTTATACTTCTCCTTTCTTCAGCTGCTTAAATTTGTTTTGTTATATCAAATATTCATTATATCTCTCTTAAAGCCTCTGTTGGATTTAATTTTGCCGCTCTCCTGGCAGGAATTATTGATGTAAGTGCTGTCACAAACACCCCGAGGAGAAAAGCCATTATCATATGTTCAAATTTAAATGTTGGATAAATAATAGGATTCATC
>CAZYRX010000127.1:0-2811 GCA_964649895.1 uncultured Halanaerobium sp. | reverse complement strand
AGAAAAATATTATTATAAGTATTGATAATATATATTTAATTGATGTTTTGATAATCATCACCAGCCTTATAAGGAAAATCAATTCTTTTAATAATTTTAGTCAATTTATTACCTCCACTTTGAATAAAAAATTATTCTACAAATCTATTTTCAATAATATCCTGGAATTTATATTCCCCTTCTACTAAATCTTTTCTTTTCATCCAATCTATAACCAGATTAACAGTGTTTCTTTTTGGTAAATGAGGTTTATCATATTCGGGAAATACAAAACTTTCTTTTATTTTTTCAGGGAATCCAGCTTTTTCAATTAGTAAATCACGATACCTATCAGAATCATCATTTAACAGTTCTACAGCTTTTGAATATGCAGCATAAAAAGCTTCTATTTCTTTTTCTTTCTTTTCTATTGCCTGATCTTTAAAAAGCAATATTCCTGGAGCCTCTCCCAGTTCAGTACTTTCTCCAATCTTATTTGCTCCATTTTTAATTAAAACACTTGCCAGGGGTTCAGGTAAACAGGCTGCTTTAACTTTTCCCGCCTCTAACATCTGAAGTCTTACCGGAATTTTAGGTATAGCAATCTTTGCAATTTCTTCATCTGCCAGACCATTTGTATTTACCAGCCTATCAGTTATGTACTCAATAATTGTATTTGAAGAAATTGCTATTTCAACATTTTTCAAATCTTCGTAATCTCTTATTTCAGTGTTTTTTCCTGATAGAAGAACATATCTTCCATTTGTCAGAGAAGTTATTTTGACATTTTGACCATTATCAACAAAAAATAAAATCGACAGAACATCAGAAATTGCTCCATCTATTGCATTTGCCTGTATGGCACTATCTCTCTCAATAGGATTATTAAAACTTACAATCTCTATTTCTAAACCACTTTCAGCAAAAAAGCCTTCCTCTTCGGCTACAATAAGTGGTATTGAATCTGCATCAGGGAGAATCCCTACTTTCAAATCTGCAGCTGCGGGAAAGGTACAAATAATTAGCAAAACAAGAATAACAAAACTAACTTTTAAACTTTTTTTCATTTTTTTATTCCTCCTAATATATATTTATACGGCGAAAATTTATTTAGATCCATTCCATTTTTTATAAAGGGAATGGTTAATACCAAGATGCTCTAGGACTCTTCCTACAAGGAAATCTACCAGCTCAGATATAGAATCAGGTTTTTGATAAAAAGCCGGCATTGCAGGAATAATATCTACACCCAGTCGGCTCAATTTTAATAAGTTTTCCAGATGAATCTGATTTAAGGGAGATTCTCTGGGAACAATTATAATATCTTTTTTTTCTTTTAACATTACATCGAAAGATCTTTCAATTAGATTTGTCGATATTCCCTGGGCAAAACGGGCAACACTTCCCATAGTACATGGTATTACAACCATAAAATCAGCTGCATTTGAACCACTTGCCACCGGTGAGTTAAAGCTGTCTGCAGCAGCAATTTCAATAAGATCATGCCTGTGCAGCTTCCATTCTCTTTTGATAAAATCAAGAATTTCTTCATTTTCTCGAGGGAACTTATCGTTAAGCTCGTGTTTTAAAACTTCTTTGCCCGGATTGCTAATAATTATTGTCTGTTTTTTCTCCAACTTATTTATTATCTCAATAAATTTTTTAGCATAAAGGGCACCACTGGCTCCAGTAATAACTGTCAGTATTTTTTCCATATAATATTCCTCCTAAATACTTTTTGCGAGTTTAAATTAAAATATCTGCTGCTCCTGTCAGAAATAGAAGCGGACTTATTATCTGGTTGATGCTGTAGGAAGCAATCGTTACTTGACTCAGGTCTTTAGGACTTATAAGTTGATGCTCATATATCAAAAGTAGGGTTACTAATAAAACGCCTGACAAATAAATCAATCCTAAATATGAGAAAAAATATGGCAGAGAAAACATTATTATTACAGTTAAAAAATGTAATCCTTTTGCAATTTTAAGGCCCATTTCAATTCCGAATTCAGCAGGAATAGAATTGATATCATTTTCCCTGTCAAAATCATAATCTTGAGTGGCATATATAATATCAAATCCTGCCACCCATAAAGCGTGAACTGAAGCCAGCATTACTATCCCTACAGTTAGATTACCTTGTACTGCAATCCAAGTTCCCAAAGGTGCTAGAGCAACTGCTGCCCCCAGAATTAAATGACAGGTCCAGGTAAAGCGTTTAGTATAAGAATAAAAACAGATAAAGATAACAGCCGGAGGCATTAACTTAATAGCTAAAGGATCTAAATTAAGTGCAGCAGCTAAGAGTAAAATGAAACAAAAAATTGTTAATAGCACTGCTTCTTTTTTCTTTACTTTTCCAGAAGGAATTTCTCTATTTTTGGTGCGCTGATTTAATTTATCAATTCTATAATCTGCAACTCTATTCCAGGCATTAGCACCATTCCGGGCTCCAATCATAGCTGCGGTTATCCAGAAAAAATTATTGAAGGTGGGCCAGCCCCCTGAAGCAAGGAATAAAGAAAAATAAGCAAAGGGAAGGGCAAAAATAGTATGCTCAAACATGACAAGTGAAGAATAGTCTTTAATCTTTTTTCCAGTTGATCCCATACTCATCCCACCTCTTATCAACCAAGTTTTTAATAGCTTCACTCATTTCAATTTCTGGCGGCCATTCTCTATTGTGACCTTCTTCTGGCCAGGCTTTGGTAGCATCAATTCCCATTTTATTACCAATCTTAGCTCTGGGGGAAGCGTGGTCAAGAGCATCTAGTGGTCCTTCCACTATTACAACATCTCTACCAGCATCAATATTATTAAATACCTTCCAGG
>CAZYRX010000126.1:0-2843 GCA_964649895.1 uncultured Halanaerobium sp. | reverse complement strand
GGTAGATTTTCTTTATGAAAATGACAACAGTGATAGACCGGCCCTGCAGGATATTAATCTGCAGATAGAAGCCGGTGATTTTGCTGTTATAATTGGATCTAATGGTTCTGGCAAATCTACTTTAGCAAAGCTATTAAATGTGCTGTTGATCCCCTCTCAGGGAGAAATATATGTCGGTGGTTTGAACAGCAGCAATCCTGAAAACACCTGGAAAATCAGGCAAAAAGTTGGTATGGTTTTTCAAAATCCTGACAACCAACTAGTTGCCTCAATGGTTGAGGATGATGTTGCTTTTGGACCTGAGAATCTTGGCATTCCTAGTCCTGAAATAAGAAAAAGAGTTGATAAAGCTCTGGAAATGGTAGGAATGGCAGGTTTTCAAAAATTTGCTCCGCATAAATTATCTGGAGGACAAAAACAGCGTGTAGCTATTGCTGGAGTCATTGCTATGGAACCTGATGTAATTGTACTTGATGAACCAACAGCTATGCTTGACCCTCAAGGACGTAAAGAAGTTATGGAAACTATTGAATATCTAAATAAAGAAAAAGATATAACAATTGTTCATATAACTCATTTTATGGAAGAAGCTGTAGCTGCAGATAAAGTTATAGTAATGAATCAGGGGAAAATACTTCATAAAGGAACCCCTAAATCTATTTTTAGATTAGTAAATGAATTAAAAGAGATTAATCTTGATATTCCTGTTGCAGTAGAAGTTGCAGAATATCTGCGCAGAGAAAATATAAATATACCAGATATTTTGACGATAGATGAGTTGGTGAATTCTCTATGTTAATTGAAGTAGATAATGTTACTCATATTTATAATGATGAAAATAATGTTACTGCCTTAAAAAACATAAACCTGGAAATTGACAAAGGAGAATTTATTGGTATTGTCGGTCATACAGGTTCTGGTAAATCTACTCTTGTGCAGCTTTTTAATGGCTTGATAATACCTTCTTCTGGTACTGTTAAGGTAAATGGGAAAAACATTACTAATGAAAAAACTAATCTAAAAGAAACCAGGAGACATGTTGGCCTTGTTTTTCAATATCCTGAACACCAACTGTTTGAAGAAAGTGTTTATAAAGATATTGCTTTTGGACCTAAAAATTTAGGTTTAACAGAAGAAGAAATAGAAATAAGGGTCAAAGAAGTAATGGAATTGGTTAATTTAGATTATGAAGAATTTAAAGACAGATCTCCATTTAATTTAAGTGGTGGTCAGCAGAGGAGAGTTGCTATTGCAGGTGTTCTCGCTTTAAAACCTGATGTACTTGTTCTTGATGAGCCGAGTGCTGGTTTAGATCCCCAGGGAAGAAAAAGACTTGCAGATTTATTAAGATATCTTTATTATGAATTAGAGATGACTCTTATTTTGATCTCTCACAGAATGGAAGAAATTGCAGAATTATCAAGTAGAGTAATGGTTATGCATAATGGAGAAATAGTTCTTGATGGAAACCCAAAGGATGTTTTTGATCGAGAACAAAAACTTCATCAACTAGCTCTTGATTTACCACAAATAACAGAGATAATGCATAGACTTAAAGATAAAGGCTTAAAAGTAGAGACAGACTTATTTTCTTTAGAAAAAGCATCAAAGGAGATTATAAAAGGATTAAGGGGCTGTCAAAAATGTTAACAGATATTACGATAGGACAATATATAGCCCGTGATTCAATTATTCATGCCCTTGATGCCAGAATTAAAATCATCATTACTGCAATTTTAATTATCGCATTGTTTACCATAAATACTTTTAGTGGTTTTGGTTTGTTTTCACTCTTTATATTTTTAGTGATATTTTTATCCAAAATTTCATTTTCAAAAGTAATCAAAGGTCTAAAACCTATTCTTTTCTTAATAATCTTAACACTTTTTATTCATATATTTCTAACAAAAGGTGGAGATGTTTTATGGTCATGGAGGTTTATCTCCATTGAATCAGAAGGGGTATATACAGGCTTTTTTATGGTAAGTCGTATTTTTATATTAATATTGTTTACTTCACTCTTAACTTTGACAACTTCTCCACTGCAGCTGACAGATGGAATTGAATATATCTTAACTCCATTAAAAAGATTTGGTGTTCCTGCTTCTGAGCTTTCAATGATGATGACTATTGCACTTAGGTTTATTCCGACTCTTTTAGAAGAGGCTGAAAAAATTATGAAAGCACAACAGGCAAGGGGTGCAGATTTCGAATCGGGGAATTTAATTCAAAGAGCAAAGAGTCTTGTTCCATTATTAGTACCTTTATTTATCAGTGCTTTTAGAAGAGCTGATGATCTGGCACTTGCAATGGAATCCAGATGTTATCGTGGTGGTGAAGGTAGAACTAGGTTACATGAGTTAGAATATAAGTATTATGATTTTATTGCTTTAAGTATAGTAATAATTATGGCAGTGACTGTCTCATTTTTTTAGGTGATTTTAATGATAGATAATTATAAAATAACATTAGAATATGATGGCAGCAATTATAGCGGCTGGCAGATACAGCAGAACACTTCGGAAACAATACAGCAGGAAGTTGAAAAAGCTTTAACTAAAATTAACAAAAAAAAAGTAAGTATAATAGGTGCAGGAAGGACTGATGCTGGGGTTCATGCGGCTGGTCAGACAGCAAATTTCTTTCTTGATATATCTATACCTGCTGATAAAATTCCACTGGCTTTAAATACTCATCTTCCAGATGATATAATTTGTAAAAAAGCCGAAAAAGTAAATGATGATTTTCATGCTCGTTATGATGCACGGGGCAAAAAATATAGATATAGAATCTTAAACAGTAATTTTAATTCAGTTTTTGTCCGTAAGTTCGTTTATAAAGTT
>CAZYRX010000125.1:0-2937 GCA_964649895.1 uncultured Halanaerobium sp. | reverse complement strand
TATGTTATAGGATTTTAACAGAAATACAGAGTAGCTCAAGCACTTTTAGTACCATCAAACTTCTACCATTAATTTTCTAACATCTATTTTTAAATTATTTCCAGATAACATTCGAACTCAGCGGCGCAAAAGCGGGTTCTCCTATAATTCTATTTTGAGCCGCTTTTGGGTCCGCTAGGGTGAGTTGTTATAGAGTTTATATATTTTACCATGTTTCTGGTTTATGTATATTTGTTTCAGGTATAGGGTCTGGTAATTGCGATGACGGGAAAACATTTTTCCGGATGCCTTTAATAAAATCAACTTTTCGCATTAATGTTTTCGAAGGGTGACAGTTCGGAGGCAATATTAGACCAATTTTCTTTTTGCGTTCTTTTCTAACGATGTCTATTGACTCCGCTAAATCACTATCGTTTGAAATAATCACAGCACAATCATATTTATCTAGCCATGCATCGTTTAATAGATGTACAGCAAGATTGACATCTGACCCTTTCTCTTCTGTTTTAAGTATTCGTACTTTTCGCCCCTTTTCTAAAGGGTCAGCTAACATAGCCCAGGCAGGATTAGTTAAGAAATGACCATAACATACAGAGATTTCTGGTATATATTTTTTTAATGCCCTTATATAGGTTTGTTGTTTGATGGGCTTTTGAAGATCTATTTTTCCTGAAACTATTGCTGTGAAATATTTGATTTTTTCAATTTTATGGCTTTTATCAAGCACCTTCTGACAAAGACTTTTCAAATCTAGCCATTTATAAGGAGTATTTTTAACTCCACGATAGTATAAATTGAATCCGTCAATATAGATATATGTCCGTTGCATTATTATGGCTAAAAATAAGCAAGGGCTGCCAGAGGCAGCCCCGCGCCTTGGGTCGAAACCCAAGGGTAGTTAGCAACATATCTCACTTAAATTATATAACATTATATAGATGTTAGTCAAATTTTATTTTTATTATTTTTTCCCTATAACGCCTGAGCTCACCTGCTGGTAGCCGACGCCGAAAGGCGGCGGGTAACAGTCAGGTGTAATGCGTTGTTAGAACCTAAGTTGTACTTTTCTTTATTAATTTAAATAACTTTATATATTTCTTTAAATCTCTTTTTTCCATTAATTCTACTATTCTTTGTGCAACTTTCTTTTTGTTTCCTCCGATAATTATAAACCGTGTAATTTTCCCAGAAGTATTTCTAGTTACCTGTATTTGTGCGGGCCTTTCTTTTTCTAATATTTCTATAATACGATGTGATGTTAGATCTTCAATAATTTCATCCAACTGGAAAAAATCAGCATTTGATTTTAGCTTAATGTTAGCTGTTTTTCTTAAACGTTCAGTTAAACCGTGAAGAGTCTTTTTTCCAGTAGTGTCTCCATCTATTATTAGTCTAATAATAGTTTCTTTAGTATCTCCGAAGCGCAACATTGATTCATATAAACTGCAAGCGGAAGCGGCATTCCCAGCGGGAAAGAATCGTACATCTAAGTTATTAATTATATCATTGCCTGATTGGAGTTTTTCTAATGCTCCTCTAAGTAAAATTTCATCGCTTGGACCTTCAACTACTAAATTAATAGGATATAAGTACATTGAATCTAAAAGACTTACCCCTAGGGATTGTCGTGCTGTTTCATAATCATGGCCAATAATTTTTGTAGAAAAAGGAGATTCATTCTCTTTTTCTACAATGTAAACACTAGCTTCGTTGTTACGAGGAACAAAATGAGGGCAATGAGTGGTTATAATTGTTTGTACTTCTTTTGAAAATTGTTTCATTATGTTAGCCATCCCTTTTTGCTTGGCAGGATGCAAAAATGATTCGGGTTCTTCTACTGCCCATAAGAACGTAATTCTAGCATTGTGCCTTTGTGGATGGTTGTCTGCTAGGTATTTCAAAAAGAACAACAAGCTGCTTGTTTGTATTCCTGCTCCTTTGGCTTTAAGAGATGTTTCATATTCATCCTTTAATGATGGAGTTAGAGTTGGTAACATTGATTCTAAATTGTTAAAAGGCAATTCTAATTTTAATTTTTTAATTTCATGAAAAACATCTTTCATTGAATCAGTTAAACTATCACCTGTTTCTTGTAGTCGGGGAGTTAATTTGCTTAAAAGATTAGAAATCGCATCATTGATGTCTTTGCGTGTTTGAATAGCACCACTCCATCCGCTAAAAATCGTACGAATTAATTCTTCTCCGAGAGCTTTTTGAATGTTTTCTAAAGAATCACGACCTACAGGAATATATTTAAATCTAATTGAATGTAATAGCGAATCTCTAACTTTATGAATTAATTCTTTTTTAATATTTTTTGTTCCTTTTTTTCCTATAAATTGCCAAGAATCGACACCTTTTTTAGAATAGGATAAACGTAATCTTAATAAATTGTTTTGAAGTCTTTCTTGAGGTGAACTACTTTCTAATTCGTCAATAGCTCGAGCAATATTGGCTTCTTGATTTGTATATTCCAGAGTAACAGTTATTTTAGATTGTACTCGGTGGGATAACTTTGCGTTCTTTGGGAAATCAATATCTGGATCATACTTTTTCCTTTCTACTTCGTTATTAAAAAATAACTGTAGTGCTCTTATGATATTTGATTTCCCACTATTATTGGGACCGACAATAACGGTAAAATCATCAAATTTAACAGTAAGGGGAATTTCTGTTATAGATCGAAAATCTTCAATAGTTAATTCAACTAATTTAATCATAATATTTTTCCATGTTTTGGTTCTAACAATTCTTATCCGGAATCCGTATTTTTTGGGATTCTCTGTCTTTATTAAGCAAATTATAGCATGTTTTTGTAAATTGTTGAAAGAAAATGCCGATTTATTTTGTCTATAAGTAAAGGGGTAAAAAAATAGGCGGAATAAGAGGGGACGTTTCCCTCTGTTATAAGTTACTGCAAATAAAGAACTTATGAAA
>CAZYRX010000124.1:0-3017 GCA_964649895.1 uncultured Halanaerobium sp. | reverse complement strand
CCGCAAGCGGATAATTCATCTACTAAATTCAAAAGGTCTTTAAGATTTCTGCTAAACCTATCGATTTTATAAACTATCACAAGCTCAAATTTCTTATCCTTAGCGTCCTTCAATAATTGCTGTAACGCCTCTCTTCTTGTAGAATATGCACTTATGCCATCATCGCAGTAAACTTTGAAAATCTCATAGCTTTCGCGCTTAGCAAAAGACTCTAAATACTCCCTTTGCACCTCAAGGGAATACCCTTCTTTTGCTTGATCCTCTGTACTAACTCGGATATAAATTGCTAATTTCATAACTTAGACTTTTTATTTAACTTCTGAATTATTAGATGTCCAAACTATTTCGCCATTTTTCAACTCTGCTGAATAAATAGCTTTTAAATAAAATGGCATCTCCTCAACCTTTTCGATACCTCTATATTTGATTTCTAGCTTAACATAAATGATGTCCTGTCTTGGAAATCTATTATGTTGCTTATAATATTGCTCTCTTCTTTTAATGTCCTGAATTGTTTTCTCCTCAGACCAACGATCATATTCTTCTATATCAATTATCACACCACTATTTAGCAGCTTTTCATCGATCTTAAGCGTATCTTTTGGTAGTACTGAAAAACTGCCTGGCACAGTGTTCCTGAAAGGAAAGTTCTTATTTTTTTCTCTAATGTTTACTTCATCAAAAATATCAAGATAAATTGACACGTTATTTGCTGGTACTTCTCCAAAATTTTTAAGATGAAGCGTTAGATAATCTTGTGGGAATAGCAAAGCATTGTCTCTTTTTATATCAAACTTTTCTACTCCTACATAAGGTCTATTTTGCAAATTGATTTTTGCATCTATGCTAGACATTTGCTTTGTTTGTTCTTCATGCTTAACACCTCTGTCTAGCTGAGCGGCTTCTTGCCCTTCTCTAGTTGCTCCTATCTTCTGCTGTATTACAAAAAATAGAAGAGTAAATATTATGCTGGCAATAACCAGCCAAAATAAAAATTTGTTAAACGGACCTAATTTCCTATACGCAGCAATTAAACCTCTTCGTTTATCCATACAAAAACCTTCTAATTTTAATATAAGCCTATTTATTTAATCCTTTGACAATAATCAGATTTATAATGAGGCCAACGATTCTCAACCACTAACCAGCCAAGTCGCGTTAAATGAGATGCCCAACCATGATGTTCAACATTTTCTTTTACACTACTATTGAAATCTGTCCAAATAAGTCGGTTATTTAACAACTCTTGCATCGTTAATTGAAACATTAAAATCGCATCCTCTTTGTAATCCCCGACAAAGAAAGGTGGCATATTACCTTCTAACTTTCCATCTTGATTTCGTCTTCCAAAAAGTCCCGGTTGAAGTTCTTCTGAGGCAGGGGCTTGATACATCGAAGCATAAAAATGAATAGTGCGAATCGAATCTGAAGTTAGCCCTCGAGAAACCTGAGTAACATATTTTTTACGGTCATTCTCTATATTACTTGCTGCTGCTAATAGTGCTAGCTTAATTTCGTCAATATTTCCGTCGGGGCTATAAGAAATAACCCGATTGTTTCTAATATCAAAGTGTAAATCTTCTAATGAGTGTTGAGTAATTAAAATAATTTGAGAATTTGATTTAAATGCCATTGCAATACCAGTTTCAATCAATACTCCAGCATTCCCAGCAGTAAGATCAGCTATAAAAAAATGAGAACCCAGAATTTTTTTAACAATATCCTCGGTGATAACATTAGCTGTCCCAGGAATCTCCAAAGCAGTTTCAGGCAACAAGAATTTTTTAATTTCTCCTGTCCTCTCTCTATTTGCAGAATTTGCTGCTTCGCGAATAACTTTTTCTAGAATCTCTTTTGGGTGATAACTGAAATGATCCGCTAACGGCATGGCTACGAAAGAAGAATATGCACTCGCAGAAAATTTTTCTGCCAATGCTTCATCTCGATAGTTTGTATAGATGACTTCTGGGTTCATAACTTACGTCCCCTCATTTTTCCCTAAGTTTTATTCTTTTAAATCTAGTTCGGTAAATACAGAATAATTACTTCTTCTCCCTATCAATCAAATCATACGCCAAGCTAGCCAGAACTATATAATGAATTGCTAAATTTTTATCTAAATCATAAGCTGGGGTATGAGCTTTTTCATTCCTTAGAAACTGTATAGCCATATGTAAAAATTTTACACCCTCATAAAAATCTTTTTCTGCTTGATTTGCAGGCTTATGGCCAAAAATACGTTCGTGGTTAGCTTCCCTAAGGGCATCTGTTGCCCGCTCGCTACCAGTAACATCATGCAATTTATTTCTAACAATCTTATATGCTTCTTCCACCGCATTAAAATAATGGCCACTCTTTAGAAGCTTCTGAAGATGATCGAAGACCTTCTTATGCAGAGTTATAGTAATCTTACCGTCTTCTAATTTGGCTTCCTGAAGCTGATTCGCAAGTGTTTTAATTTGCTGCGATGAAGCGCTGAAAAACCCACTCTTATGATCATTTGCACCTAATTTATGAGCTATTTGTAACGCACGCTGTAATAGTTTTTCAGGAAATTCTTTCTCTTTAAATTCACCCAAAAGTACTTGGTTCTTAATATAATCGACCAATTTAATAATCGATTCGGCAACTAGCGCATCATCTGCCACACGCCAAAAACCGCGCATACGATTTGCTTTTGAGCCACTGGCATAATTATATTTTTCAGCGTATATATCAACACCTACATCATCTTTAAAAAACTCCCCCATGGTTCTGTCAGAAAAATTCAAAACATAGCCCCCTCCCATTTGGAAGAGCTTCTCAAGAATTTGTTTTCCATTTGTAGTTAAATTTGCCATATCATTAAACCCTAAATACTACTTATTGAATTTTATCCTTCCACTCTTTAATCTTCTTTAAATCCGATTCGGTAAATACCGGATGATTTTTAAAATCTCTCTTGGGAGTAACCCATCCTTTTTTTATCCAATAGTAAAGACCTTGGCGGGTTAAACCTAATTCCTTTGCCGCTTGTG
>CAZYRX010000123.1:0-3036 GCA_964649895.1 uncultured Halanaerobium sp. | reverse complement strand
AAGGAGAATTTGTTTAATGGCTTTTCATAAAGATTTAAAAGGTTTAGACCTTCATAATAGTAGAATACAATTTTATGAAGGAAATCCTAATGGAATAAAATATGCTTATTCTGCAGAAGAAATGTGTATAGATATTACTAATAAAGTAATTTATACTTCTACAGCAGAAGGTAATAATAATTGGGTTTTAGTGGGAGGCTCTGGAGATATAAATACTTTAGATGGTCTTTCTGATATTAATACAATAAATAAAGATATTGGTGATACCATTTTTTGGGATGGAAGTCAATATAATTTTACAAAAAATAATTTAAGTTCTGCTGGTATTACTGGGGATAGTCCTACTATAACATATGATACAGTTAATGATCTTATAAATGTTAATTCTTGTGAAGTTTTTATTTTTAATAATAATGAATATAAAGGACCATTAATAAAATATTCTATAAGTTCTGATTCTCTTTCTTATACTGCTGATACTATAAATTATTTGGTTGTAAGTTATAATAGTGGTAGCCCAATTTATGAGATTACTACAAATGTAGATTATATAAATGAAAGTAATATAGTTCCTATTCATACATTTATAGTACAAGATGAAACTATTTATAATATTGACTGGGATGCTCTGTCAGATGGAACTACTAATAAAATGCATATGCGATTAGTAAAAACTGATCGTTTTAGAAGAGAGGAAGGATTATCTTTAAGTGAAGATATAGATCAACATATTAATATAACTTCAGGAAAAGTATGGTATGGAGCAATAAGAAAGGAAATTCAAAGTTATGCTTCTGATGTTGGAATATTAGTATTTTGGTATCATTCTGCAGGTAGTTGGCAACATTCTTTTTCTACTACTACTTATAATAATACTCAATACGATGATGGAAATGATTTACAACCTTTATTAAATAATAAATGGGTAGTTAATTGGGTATTTAGAAGTGGAAGTCAAGAAAATAAAGCATCATATCTTTTAAGTGGTCAATATGATAGTTTGGCTGAAGCACAGTTATCTCAACCGCCTTCAGATTTGCCTTTAGGGGTAGGAGATATATCATTTTTAGTAGGTAGGATTATAGTTCAAAAAAATGCCACTAATGGACAGGTAGAATCTGCATTTACTACCACTTTTGAAACAGCACAAATAACTAAACATAATGACTTAGCAGATCTTGACACTGGAGATTATCAACATCTTACTTTAACTGAACATAATAATCTAACTAGTGAAGCTCCAATAAAGAATTATTGGCAATATTCCCCTTATCAATGGAATGATTTACGAGCTCCAGCTACTGCCGTTAAAGCCCCAGGTACAGCTCCACCTGGTTTTGATAGTTCTAATATTGGATATTTATTTGATGATGCCCAAACAGAATCTCTTTTTATTATATTACAAATGGATCATTCTTGGGCTATAGGAACAGATATAGTACCACATATTCATTGGATTCAAAATGCAACAGGAGATGTTTTATGGCAACTTGAATATCAGTGGGTAGGAAATGGAGAACAAGAAGAAACTTGGCAAACAATAACTACAACTACTACAGAGTTTACTTATACTTCTGGTAGTATAGGACAAATAAGTTCTTTTGGCTCTTTAACTCCCCCAGCTTCAGCTGGTATTTCTTCTATTTTCAAAGTTAAATTATCTCGCCTAGGTGGAAATGGAGCAGACACCTACACAGGAGATGTTCTTTTTAATGAATTTGATATTCATTATCAAATGGATTATCACGGTAGTGAGCAGGAGTTAGTTAAATAATGGGAATGACTTTTAGCCATATTGGAAATAGATATAAATCACTTTCTCTCTCTATACCAGCAAATACTACTGATTATTCTGTGTGTGCAAATAATCCAGATATATTTCCAGATTGGAATGAAAATTGGGATGAAAGAGATTATTGGACTATATGTGTTATTAAAAATTTTACTTCAAAAAGATTTAATCCAATAATGCAAATAAAATTTCATGATACTACATATGATGATATACCTATAACAAAAGATGATATACCTGCTATTTTTGAACCTTTTGTTTTTAGAGATGTTTATATAACTAATCCAGATGAAACATATTCTTTAAGTTTTGATATTACTTTCTTTAATAATAGAACAATTACTCCACCCCCGTATAAACCTGAAAATCTTGAAGCAATAGAAACAACAAGTGATTATGTTATTATAGAATTTCAAGATACTTCTTTAAAAAATGCAAGTTTTGATGAAGATTATTTTAGAATAGAAAGAAGTGAAACTTCTGAAAATGAAGGATTTACACAAATAGCAACGGTAACTGGAACTAGTTTAAGGTTTCAAAATAGAACTGAAAAGTTAAGTTATACAGATAATAGTATATCTATAGGAACTACATATTGGTATCGTGTGAGAGCTTATAATGATGCTGGTGGTAATTCTCCATATAGTAATACGATAGAAGTAAATATTTAAAAGGAGAAAAAATGTGGGCTGAAGTTGTAACACAAATATTTGATTATATAAAAAGTATCAACCCAATAACTGCTTTATTTATTGGAGCAGTAATAGTATATTTATTTAGAGAAAAAATAAATATATTAACTACCAATAAAAAAATAAATGGAAATTTTCATAAAAATTGTAAAAATTATTCAGATTTAAAGAGGAGAGCTTCTCAATTAATTGTGTATGTAGCACAACAAGATAATATATTTTATCAAAAAATATTAGAAAAAGAAATGATAGAAGTAGAAGAAACTCTTTATCAATTAGAGAATATATTTATTGATAATTTTATTTATTATTTAAAAAACAATAAGGATATAAAAGATCCTTCTAAATCAAAAGAATATAAAGAATATATTATTCTTTTACAAAAAATAAGTAGATTTATTAAAGATATACTTCGTTTTTCTATGCGAAGAAATGGTTTTCAAAAAAAAGGAAATAAAGAAAATGAGTTTTGGCTTGATAAAAAAGTAGAAAATATAGTTGATCAAGCTTCAACTAAAATAAATGATATTTTTATTGAAAGAGATTTTGATA
>CAZYRX010000122.1:0-3036 GCA_964649895.1 uncultured Halanaerobium sp. | reverse complement strand
AAATGAAGGGTAATATAATGGAACTAAAAGATGAGGAACAGATTATTAAGGTTTTTAAAGCACTTGGTTCTGAATCTAGAATGAAAATTATAGAGGTATTACAGAATGAGGATATGAATTTAAACCAGATTTCTGAATTTATAGATATGCCGGCTTCATCAGTTACAGTTAATATTAAAAAGCTGGAAAAAGCGGGTCTTATTGAAACTGAATATAAACCAGGTAACCATGGTTCACAAAAGATATGCCGTTTAAATTATGATAAAATTTTAATTAATTTGCCCGGAAACAGAGAATTAAAAGATAAGAATTTAATTGAAACTTCTATGCCGATTGGTAATTATAAGGATTTTGATGTAAGTCCAACCTGTGGATTGGCTTCCGAAAAAGCAGTAATCGGGGAATTAGATGATGTTAAATCATTTCTGCATCCTGAACATACCCAGGCTCAAATTCTTTGGTTTGGCAGGGGTTATGTAAAATATGTTTTTCCAAATAATTTACCTAATAATTCTCAGGCAACTAAATTGGAATTGAGTATGGAGATCTGCTCAGAGACTTCAGATTATAATGAAGATTGGCCTTCTGATATTTCTATCTGGATAAATGGAGTTGAAATCGGAGTCTGGACTTCTCCTGGGGACTTTGGTGAGAAAAGAGGTATTTTAAATCCTGACTGGTGGTATTTTGATCAGACTCAGCATGGTTTACTAAAAATTTGGAAGGTTACAGAAGAGGGTACTTATATTGATGGTAATAAAATTTCAGATATTACATTAAGTGATATTGATATCGAAGAAGAAGATTTTATTGATGTAAAGATTGGAGTAAAAGAAGATGCTCGTAATGTAGGAGGAGTTAATTTATTTGGCAAGAAATTTGGTAACTATAGACAAAATATTATGCTCAGATACAGGTATAAGTTTAATAATTAATGAATTAAATTAAAAAAAATTAAAATAAAAGCAGGAATTTTTAAATGAGTCTAGAATATGATTAATAGAGCAAAAAAGAGTAATGATTTTTTTATGTGCTTTAATTCAATGTTTATTAAATTAAAGTAAAGATAATTAAAATAAAGGGAGGAGATATTTTTTATAACAAAAATTCTTAATATTTACAATTATGAAGCAAGTTCTGATTGGTTCAAAATTATCTGAGGGGGATATAAAATGAACAAAAAATTATTATTTTTAGCATTAATTTCACTGCTGATTATTTTTTCAACTAGTGCTGTTGCTGAAGTAGTTACTGTAGAATATTGGAATCTTTTTGGTGGCGGAGACGCTGAGTTTATGGATGAGATAGTAGAAGAGTTTAATAAAACTCACGAGAATATCGAAGTAGATGTAACAAGATTAGAATGGGAAGAATATTATACCAAGTTAAAAACTGCAACTGCTAGTGGAAATGGACCGGATATTGCAATCAGTCATGTTACCAGATTGAAAGAGCTGGTAAATGAAGGTTTAGTTGTTTCTCTAGATGAGTTGGGGGCAGATGTAGGTATAGATTGGAACACATATAATTCAAATATTTTAGATGGTGCAAAAATTGATGGTAAGATTTATGCAGTACCTCTTGACACACATCCACTTGTTTTTTATTACAATAAAGACTATTTAGCAGAAGCAAATCTTCTAGCAGAAGATGGAACACCTAAGATCGAAGGCTCATTTATGGAATTTATGGAACAACTAAAGACTGAATCTTCTGCCAAGTATCCAATGACTAACTGGACTAAATTAACTGCAGAGGGACATTACAGAGTCTGGTGGAGTCTTTACAATCAGCTTGGAGGCAGCCCGGTTGTAACTGATAAAGAGCTGACTTTAGATGAGGAAAAAGCAATTGAGGCAATTGAGTATATGCAGGATTTTTATGATAATGATTACTCTCCACTTCATTCAGAATACATGGAAAATATAAACTTATTTAGAAATGGAGAAGCAGCAAGTTTATTGACAGGGGTCTGGATTACAGGAACTTTAGAAGCTACAGAAAACTTAGATTTTGGCGTAATACCAATGCCTCAGATCTTTAATAATAGATCTGCCTGGGGAGATTCTCACACATTGGTTCTGCCATATGCTCGAGAAGAAAATAGAGCAAAAAGAGAAGCAGCTTTAACATTTGCTAAGTGGGCTACTGACCATGGTGAACTCTGGGCTAGAGCAGGACATATCCCTAGTAATGAAACTGTACAAGAAAAAGAAGAGTTTATTAATATGCCTTATAGGATGGATTATGTAAATGCTGCGGATTATGTAACATTTGATAGTGCAGGTTCTTATACCTGGAGTATCAGAAGCGAAATGACAACAGCTTTAAGTAAAGTCTGGAATGATCAGATTACAGCAGAAGAAGCAGTAGCAGAAGCTTCTCGTGCAATCGAAAGATTATTGAATAGATAACAGCAGTTATTGATTGTTTATACACAGGTGCTGTTAAAAGCACCTGTGTATAACCTGTGCATAACAAATAAATTTAAAGGAGGTTTCAATTTGAGATATTATAATGAATTATCTGATCGTTACCCGTTTTTAAAAGCATTACCTTTTCTCCTGCCTTTCGCTTTAGTTTATCTAATATTTTTAATTTATCCAATTTTTAGAGGCTTCTGGATGAGCTTACACCGCTGGACTATGGTTCGTAATATGGGTTTTGTCGGTCTGGATAATTATTTCTATATGATTAAAGATCCAGCATTTTGGGAATCACTGGGGAATACATTACTTTTTGTTTTGATTTCAACCCCGACAATTGTTATTGGGGGTTTAGTTTTAGCATTATTGGCAAATCAAAAAATTAAAGGGCAATTATTTATCAAAATATCTTTCTTCCTTCCTTATGTTTTGTCGGTAGCAGTAATTTCTTCAATCATGGTTTATTTTTTTCAGCCTCACAGCGGACTTTTAAATGGAATTTTAGGAAGTTTTGGTGTAGAAGAAACAATTTTCTGGCTGGGAGAAACAAAACTTGCCTGGTTTGTAATAGTCTTTGCAACTTTATGGTGGACTGTTGGCTTTAATATGA
>CAZYRX010000121.1:0-3046 GCA_964649895.1 uncultured Halanaerobium sp. | reverse complement strand
TTGATACAGAACTTGGGGCTGAATTTTTTGCTGAGCAGGGTTTAAAAGTAGCTGCTGAAAATATATCAGAAACAGCAGATGTTCAGAATAATTTGCAGTACAGCAATCCTAAAAAACTTGAAAAAATAACAATTGAAAAAGTTAATAATCTTAAAAAATCTGGGGCAGATATAATTATCATTTACTGTAATTCACTTAGTGCAGTTTTAGATACTGAAAAAATAGAGGCATTAACAAAAATTCCAATTATTACACCATTAGATGTATATAAAAATCTTGATCTGCAGGAATTTGACAAACTTGCAGTGCTGGCCGCCAATTCCCAGAGTGCTGCAAAAATTGAGAATATAATTTCTAAAAATAATGAGCAGCTTGAATTTATTACAGCGGGTATTATGCCGATTATCAATGCAGTTGAGGATAAAATAGCTCCAGCAGAAATTCTTAGCCAATATGGATTAGAAAAAATGCTCATTTCTTTTAAAGAGATGGGAGCTGATTCTCTTTTGCTTGGCTGCACACATTTACCATATTTGAAAAAAGAAATAAATACTATATTCGACAATGTAATTGATCCAGCAGATAAAATGATAATACTTGCAGAAGAAGTACTTGAAAATCAAGAAACTTTACATTTGAATCAAAATAAAGATTAATTGGGGGAATTATTTATGGGAGAAGATGTTTTTGAACTGCGCAGTAGTGTGAGAAAATTTACTGATGAAGAAGTACCTGAAAATGATATTAGAGAAATGCTTGAGGCGGCCACTAAGGCACCATCGGGAAAGAATATTCAGAACTGGCATTTTGTAGTTGTCACAAATAAAAGACATATTAATGCAGCTGCAGATATTATAACTGAGAAAAACAAAAAATTGAGAGCAGCTGTTAAAAACGATGAAATGAAGAGCAGCTTAAAGAAATATCTTAAATTTGCTACTCACTTTAGAAATGCTCCAGTATTAGTGCTGTTTTTTGTATCAGATTATCCAGTAACAGGTGAAGAAATAATGAAAGAAGCAGGTGCATCTAAAGAAGAAATTGATGCCTTATTGAAAGCAAGTCCAGGCATCCAAAATATTTCAGCAGCTGCAGAGAATTTCATGCTAAAAGCAGCAGAGCTGGGTTATGGAACCTGCTGGATGACAAGTCAAAATTATGCTTCACTCGAATTGCAATCATACTTTGATATTGATAAAGACAAATATAATCTTGCACTAATCACACCAATTGGGGTACCAGCAGAAGAAGTTGAGTCACCACCAAGGAAAAGTTTGAATGAAGTTGTAAGCTGGGTTTGGTAGCTTTTTATATATTTTAATCATATAGAAAATATTATTTTTAGAGGGTGATATTTTAGCAGGGATAATTTCTAAGAAATTATAATAAGACAAGTATAAATTCCGATTAGATATCTTGACAGGTGTTTAAGGCTGTGATATACTCATTAAGGAAAACAAAGTAGAAACACCTGTTTCTCACCAGCAGAGCTGGTTAATATCAGTCAAGTAAATGCGGGGAATCTGTGCTTACAGATTTTACGTATGGAATAAAGATATAATAATTTATGTCTTTGTTTAACTGATTAATGAATTTAACGGGTGGTTTCTACCATCCGTTTTTTGTTTTTTATATCACTCAGGAGGTGCATAAATATCGTTAAAGATTTAAGAATTAATGATCGCATTAGAGCAAAAGAAGTACGTTTAATCGATCAAGAAGGTGAGCAAATTGGTATCAAGTCTCTGGATAGTGCATTAGATACTGCAGCAGAACGTGGTCTGGACTTAGTAGAGGTTGCTCCACAGGCTAATCCACCTGTATGCAGAATCATGGATTATGGAAAGTATAAGTATGAACAGGCTAAAAAAGAAAAAGAAGCCAAGAAAAATCAGAATGTCATGAATGTAAAAGAAGTGCAGATGGGTGTTAAAATCGAAGATCATGATTTTAATGTTAAGTTAAAGCAGGCCCGCAGATTTTTAAATAACAAAGATAAAGTAAAAGTTAGAATTCGTTTCAGAGGAAGAGAAATGATGCATAAGGAATTAGGCTATAATCTTATGGATCGCCTGATCGAACAAACTAAAGATATTGGTAAAGTAGAAAGTAAACCTAAAATGGAAGGCAGAAATATGATGATGTTTCTGACTCCCGAAAGTGATAATTAAAACACGACATTAATCGATATAAATCGATATGTACCAGGTACCAAGATGTTTCGACATTAGTCGATATGTACCAGGTACCATAAAGGTACTATAAAATAAAGTAGGAGGGTTAGTCTTATGCCAAAGCTTAAAACACACAAAGGAATTGCAAAGAGAGTAAAGACTACTGCAAGTGGGAAAATTAAGCGTCATAAAGGATTTCACAGCCACATTTTAACTAAGAAATCTGGTAAAAGAAAAAGAAAATTACGTAAAGCAACACTTATAGATAAGACATATCAAAAAAGATATAAGAAATTATTACCATACAAATAAAAGTATATAACTTAATAAGAATGAGTTAAATTTTTGGAAGGAGTGTCATTAAGATGCCACGTGTAAAAAGAGGAAATAAGGCGCGCAAGCGTAGAAAAAAGGTTTTAAAACTTGCTAAAGGATATTTTGGTTCCCGCAGCAAATTATATCGTCCTGCTAATCAGGCAGTAATGAAATCATTACATTATGCTTATAGAGATAGAAAAAATAAAAAGCGTGAATTTAGAAAGCTGTGGATAACTAGAATCAATGCAGCAGCAAGACAGGAAGGCTTATCTTACAGTCGTTTTATCAATGGTCTTAGACAGGCTGAAGTAGAAATTGATCGTAAAATGCTTGCTGATTTAGCAGTAAATGATTCAGATGCTTTTGCTGATTTAGTAAATATGGCGAAAGATCAATTAGGATAATAAATAATGACAGAAATTATTAGCAGTTCTCAAAACAGCAGAGTTAAATATTTAAATAAGCTCTACCGGAGCAGGACAAGACGTAAAGAAGGAGTTTTTGTTCTTGAAGGTAAAAGACTTATTGAGGCTGCATTAGCAGGAGGAGCAGAT
>CAZYRX010000120.1:0-3049 GCA_964649895.1 uncultured Halanaerobium sp. | reverse complement strand
AGTTTTAACACTCAAAGTATATTAACGTTGGCTTGCTGTTTAATTTTCAAGGTTCACTATTGACCGTCAGGCCAATGATTTCTTCTATATTTTCTGCCGCATTTATTTATCAGCGACATTTAATATCTTATCAACTCCGCCACACTTTGTCAAGAACTTTTTAGAAAAATTTTTAAAAAGCCTTGATTAATCTTTTAAAAAAGAATGTTACTTTCTGTGCGACGCTTATTATAGTATCAAGGCTTTCTGTCTTTGTCAAGAACTTTTAAAACTTTTTTTAATAATTCCACCACCAAGAACTAAGTCATCAAGGTAAAAAACAACTGACTGTCCCGGTGTGACAGCTCTTTGCGCTTCTTCAAATTCAACTTTTAATTCATCTTTAGTTGTTTTTTCAATATAAGCTTTTATCGGATAACTATTATATCTAATTTGTGCCTCTACTTCCATTCGACCATCAATATCTTCAAACGGAATAAAATTAATATCTTCAGCAATCAGTCCATCACTAAATACTGCCCCATCTTTACCAATTATAACAGTATTATTTTCATAATCTAAGTTTGTAACATAAATTGGATAGCCCATAGAAATACCTAACCCTCTACGCTGTCCGATAGTATAATGAGATAATCCTTCGTGTGTACCTACCTGATTACCTTCACTATCTAAAATAAAACCTGCTTTCGAAATTTCAGGATAGTTTGTATCTAAAAATCTCACATAATCATCATCTGGCACAAAACAAATTTCCTGACTTTCCGCTTTATTATGCACAGCAAAACCCAGTTCTTTAGCTTTTGCTCTGATCTCATCTTTCGTATATTCACTCAAAGGAAATAAAGTCTGACTTAACTGTTCTTGATTAAGTACATATAACATATAACTCTGATCTTTATTTTCATCCAAACCTTTTTTAAGAATATAGCGTTCGCCTTCTTTTTCTATTTTGGCATAATGACCACTGGCAATATAGTCACAGCCAATCTCAATCGCTTTTCTATGCAGAGCTTCAAATTTTATTTCTTTATTACACATTACACAGGGATTAGGTGTTCTACCCTGGCTGTACTCATCCACAAAATAATCTATAACTTTCTCCTGAAACTCTTCCTGTAAATTAAACACAAAATGAGGTATATCGAGCTTTTGAGCCACTCTTTTTGCATCTCTAACAGCAGAATAGGAACAGCAGTGATCTTCCCTATCAGTTGGCTCTTCGTAATCGGGAAATATATGCATTGTTCCACCTATTACTTCATATCCTTCTTCTTTTAACAGAGCAGCAGCTACAGAACTATCTACACCACCACTCATTGCAATCATAACTTTTTTCATTATTTTACACCCTTATAAAATTTATTTATTCTTGTTTTAATGAATTTAACCTAGTAATAATTTCTTTTAATTTTTTAACTACATAATCTATTTCCTCTTTAGTATTAGTTTTACCAAGAGAAAATCTAATTGATCCTTTAATATATGCTTGTTCTAATTCAATAGCCTTTAATACATGAGAAACACTCAATGAACCAGAAGCACAGGCTGATCCAGTCGCTGCAGCAATATTATTCAAACTCAAGTTAAATAATATCGTTTCTGCATCTAAATCCTTAAAAGCAATATTTATATTAGCAGGTAATCGCTGCTTACTTCCAGGAGTAGGGCCATTGACTTTTAAATGTTCAAAATTTGATCTGAGTTGAGAAATGAAATAATCTCTAAGTGAAATTAATTCTTTTCTTTTTTTACTCAAATTAGCAACCGCAAGTTCTGCTGCTTTTCCCATACCGACAGCAGCTGCAAGATTAGCTGTCCCGGCTCTTCTTTTTCTTTCCTGACTGCCTCCAGAAGTCTGTGGAATTAACTCTACTCCTTTACGCACAAAAAGAGCCCCAATACCCTTTGGCCCATTAAATTTATGTGCTGACAGTGAAAGAAGATCTACTCCCAGATCTTTAACATCTATTTTGAGCTGCCCAGCTGCCTGAACTGCATCTGTATGAAATAAAATATCATTCTCTCTGGCAACAGCAGTCAGTTTTTTAATCGGCTGGATACTTCCTACTTCATTATTGGCAAACATAATAGAAATTAAAATTGTATCTTCACGAATATTATTATTCAGTTCCTGAGGATCTACCAGTCCATCCTGATCTACATCGAGATATGTTATTTCAAAACCAAGATGTTTTTCTAAATACTCACAACTTTTTAAAACAGCATGATGTTCTACAGCAGAACTTATAATATGTTTTCCATGATCAGAAAGTGCCATCGCCACACCTTTTAGGGCCAGATTATCTGCTTCAGTCCCCCCGGCTGTAAAAACAATTTCTTCAGCCTTTTTAGCGCCTACCAGCTCAGCAACTGCTTCTCGAGCATCTTCTAAAGCTGCAGCTGATTTCTGTCCAGGAAGATGAGAACTGGCTGGGTTAGCAAATGTCTCCCTATAAAAAGGCTGCATTGCTTTAATTACTTCCTGATCCAGAGGAGTTGTTGCTGCATGATCCAGATAAATATCATTCATTTTATTTGACCTCTATTTTTTCTTTTTCAGCTTTTTCTTCTTTTTTCTTTTCTTCTATAGCTCTATCTCTCAGATCAGCAAGAGTCATATTTTCTATTACACCGTTAATTGCATCTGCTAATTCTGTCCAGAGACCATGAATAACACATTTATCAATATAATTACAGAAATCATCTTCAATCACACAATCTACAGGAGCAATTGGCCCTTCTAAAGTTGTTATAATATCAGCAACACTGATATCCTCAGGTTCATGGTTCAGTATATAGCCTCCATGTGCACCTCTGACACTCTTTACTAACTTAGCCTTTCTCAATGTCGCAAATAATTGTTCTAAATACTGCTCAGAAATATTCTGTCTTTCAGAAATTTCTCGGATTGGAATAGCTTTACCTTCTTCATGTTCCGCTAAATCAACCATTGCCCTTAATCCATATCTTCCTTTAGTTGACACTCTCATATTTTCACCTTGTATAATGAACATAGGGAAGAACATTATACATTCCCTTTCTTTAAAAA
>CAZYRX010000119.1:0-3105 GCA_964649895.1 uncultured Halanaerobium sp. | reverse complement strand
GTGATGAAGACGAGATTGAAGAATTGAATAAATAGTTTTTCACCGGGGCTCTTTATATTATATAAAGAGCCCTATTTCTATGTTCAATCTTAATTTATATTCTAACTTAAAGGACTATCGTGTTTAATCTTGAAGTATTTAGTTAAAGCAGAGTAATTCTATAAAGTTTAAAATAAGATCGAACACCACGAGGTTGTGATACGTTCAATTTAATGAGTTAGAAAGAAGGTGAAATATCTTTTAATATTATGATGCTGATAATAGATAATTATGATTCCTTTACTTATAATCTAGTTGAATATTTCAAGATATTAAAACAAAAAGTAAAAGTAGCCAGAAATGATTCTATAACAATCCCAGAAATTATCGATCTAAACCCAGAAACAATTATTATCTCACCGGGACCATGTACTCCTAAAGAAGCTGGTATCTCTAAAGAGGTTATCCAAGAATTAAAAGCTGATTTTCCTATTCTTGGAATCTGCCTCGGACATCAAGCTGCAGCAGAAGTTTTTGGAGCAGAAATCATAAAAGCTGTTGAACCTGTACATGGGAAAATTTCAGAAGTAGTTCATGACGGCAGAGGTGTTTTTGAAAATTTAAATTCTCCCTTAAAGGTAACCCGTTATCACTCTCTGGTTGTTAATAAAGCTAATCTCCCTGAAGAATTAGAGATAAGTGCTCAAACAAAGCGGGGAGAAATAATGGGAATCCGTCATAAATATTATCCTGTTATAGGAGTTCAATTTCACCCAGAAGCCGTTTTGACAGAACAGGGCTTAAAATTACTGGATAATTTTTTGAAGGTAGGTAATAATTATGATAGTTAAAAAACTAAAAACCGATTTAAAGCCTTTTGAAGTCTTTAGAATCTTTGCCCGAGAAAATCAGCCCGTATTTTTAGACAGCAGTGATATATATAAAAAACTGGGTGAATATTCAATTATTTGTTTTAATCCTTTTTTGAAATTAAAATCTAAAAACAATCAGGTGGTAATTGAAAAAGATAATGAAAAAATAGAGACTGTAGAACCAATGAAGCATTTAAAACAATATCTGGCTGAATACAGAACAAATTATCAAAGTGATCTGCCTTTTATCGGAGGAGCGGTAGGACATTTTTCTTATGATCTCTGCCACCATTTTGAAGAACTCCCCAGAACGGCTGTAGATGATGTGAATATTCCCGATCTCAATCTCGGCTTTTATAATGGAGGGATTGTGTTTAATCACCAAACCAGAGAATACTTTATTACTGATGCTCAGGTTAACAGCAGAGGTGAAAAAAGAGCTGAATATATAGCTGAAAAAATAAAAGAAGCTAAAATTCCCTATTTAAAAACTAAAGAACCAGAAAGCGAGCTAAAGATCAGGCCCAACCTCTCAAAAAAAGAATATTATAAGGCGATAAACAAGATAAAAAAGTATATTGAAAATGGTGATATTTATCAGGTGAATATGACGCAAAGATTTGAAACAGAACTGAGAGAAGAACCTCTGGCCCTTTATTCTAAACTGCGCCAGGTTAATCCAGCTCCCTTTGCTGCTTACCTTGATTTTAAAGATTACCAGATCCTTTCTTCCTCTCCAGAAAGATTTATCAGGTCTAAAGACAGAAAGCTCTTCACGAGACCAATTAAGGGGACCAGACCGAGAGGAAAAAACGCAGAAGAAGACTTAAAATTAAAGGAAGAATTAATAAATAGTGAAAAAGATAAAGCCGAATTATTAATGATTGTTGATCTGGAAAGAAATGATTTTTCAAAAGTTGCAAAAACGGGAACCGTAATAGTACCAGAATTATTTGTGGTAGAAAAATATCCTACAGTTTTTCATCTGGTTTCTCAGGTTGAATGTGAGCTGGATGAAAAATATGATGCTGTAGACTGTATAAAAAACACTTTCCCCGGAGGCTCAATTACCGGTGCACCTAAAATTAGGGCCATGGAAATCATCGATGAATTAGAACCGACTCAAAGAAATATTTATACAGGAGCAATCGGATATCTTGATTTTAATGGTGATATGGATCTTAATATAGTTATTAGAACTATGGTAACAAAGACCCAAAAGGTCTATTTTCAGGTAGGTGGGGGTATTGTCTGGGATTCTTATGCTGAAGCTGAATATCAGGAATCATTGGACAAAGGTAGAGCACTGGTTGCAGCACTAAAAATGTGATGAAAGGTGAAAACATGTATTATATCTATAATGGAAATCTATTTAAAAATAGTGATAAATTTAAAAACAGCCCTTTTAGCGAAGGCCTCAGTTACGGCTATGGTCTATTTGAGACAATAAAAGTCACAAATTCTAAAGCAGAATTTATTGATGCCCACCTGCAGCGTCTGCGCAGAAGTCTTGCTGCCTTAAATATTGACTTTGGATACTCAGATCAGGAACTTAAATATTATATCGAAAAACTGATTGAAAAAAATGCTTTTAATGGAGCTTTAAAAATATTAGTACTGAAAAACATGAATTCCAGTGATTTAATAATCACTATGAAAGATAAAGAATATCAGCCTGAAGATTATCAAAAAGGCTTTAATTTAAAAATAAGTTCAGTATTAAGAAATTCAACTTCAAAAATCATTAAACACAAGACAACAAATTATTTAGAAAATATATTGGAGCTCAGAAAAGCTAAAGATGAAGGTTTTGATGAAGTACTATTTTTCAATGAAAAAGGTTATTTAGCTGAAGGAGCAATTTCTAATATATTTATTGTTAGAGAAAATAGGCTTTATACCCCCGGTCTTGAAAATGGTTTGCTAAACGGAATCTTAAGAAGAAAATTATTTGAACAAGAATCTTTTGCTGTTGAAGAAAAAAATATAGAGCCAGAATTTATCAATCAAGCTGATGAAATTTTTATAACGAATTCTTTATTAAAACTGATGCCGATTAGATCTATTGAAAATACCAAATTTAAAAATAGTGATTTTAGCATCTGTGAAAAACTAAGCCACATCATATAAGTTGGTTTAAAATACCACTCTCCTCAACATCTTACCCCCCATTACAGGGAGTACTCGAAGCTGTAAAGCTTTCTCCTCCTACACTCACAGCACGGTTTCCATAGTTACATCACCAGGCCTCAAA
>CAZYRX010000118.1:0-3265 GCA_964649895.1 uncultured Halanaerobium sp. | reverse complement strand
ATGAACACAGGCCTAAACTGCCTGATTATCCACCGATCTCTATTTTCTATTTTGCTGATAAACAGTTTAATACAGGGATTGAAGAGGTTGATATTGGGGGTAGTAAGGTTAAAATATATGATAAGGAGAAAACAATTTGTGACTGCATCAGACTGAGAAACAAAGTGGGTACTAATGTTGTGAAAGAAGCTATGCAGAACTATCTAAAGAGGAAAGATAAGAACATCTCCAAACTACTTAAGTATGCAGAAGTTACAGGGGTTAAGAATATAGTAAAAAGATACCTGGAGGTACTTGTATGAGTGATAATATTAAAAATATGGAAGAGTCTGTTAGATTTAGGCTTTGGAGATGTTATTGTACCTGGTGAAGTTAATATGGAGTATCCCTTTATCAAAAGCACAGTCTTTTGAGGGAGGAATTTTGTAACTGCTGCAGCAATAAAGGAAAATTAAAGAATTTCTTGATTCTGAAGCTGCTCAAGAGGTTATAAAGGAGCAGGCAACAGAAGACTGGGAAGATGATTTTGAAATGGTTAAATACCAGATTGATAACCAGACTGCAGCCTATAACTGGCTTATAAAAGTAGAGGATCATATTGACTTATTGAAACTGGCTAAAGAAAAATGGGACACCGATTATGAAATGATTAAGTACGAATATGAAAACCAGGTAGCTGCCTATAACTGGGTTCAATCTCAAGATGAACATCCAGAAATTATGGCTGCTGCAAAAGAAAAATGGGGCCTTGACTATGAAATGGTCAAATATGAATATGAAAATCAGGTAGAAGCTTATGAGAGTATAAATTAAACTTTATAATATATTAATAAATGAGAACTTAACTATTCTAGGAGGAATTGTAAATGTCGAAGTTAACATTAGAAGAATTAGAATCACATCTCTGGGAATCAGCCAATATACTAAGAGGCAGTATTGATTCTGCAGATTATAAGAACTACATATTTGGACTATTATTTCTAAAAAGAATGAATGATGTATTTTTAGAAAATAGAAAGCATATAATTGAAGAATATGCTGATAAATGGCGAGTATCAATTAATTCAATTAGGCAATATTGGTGAAGGATTTTTTAAAGGAAAAATAGATAAATTTGTTGATAAAGAATTTTTTGAAAGTAACAATTGTACTTTAATTGAAAAGGGTGATTTATTAATATCTAGAATGGCAAGCCCAGTTTTAAGAACAGTTGTAGTCCCAGAATTTGAAAAAAATTCGATAACTTCTGTTGATATAGTTATTGCAAAAGTTGATAAAAAAACTGGGATGTTTAATTTATGAAATTCATGTTAAATTCAAAAATGTGGAGTGATCTTGGATATATATATGCTTCAGGAAGTACAAGAAAAAGAATTAGTAGAAAAAACATGGAAAAACTCAAGGCGATTTACCCTCCTCTTTCTGAGCAGAAAAAAATCGCATCAATCCTATCATCAGTAGATGCTAAGATACAGAAGGAAGAAGAATATAAGACTAAACTGGAGCATCTTAAAAAAGGTCTGATGCAGAAACTATTAACAGGAGAGATTAGAGTAAATACAAATATGGAGGTTTAGAAAATGACTGGGAATTGGGATGAATATAATCAATCAGAAAAACCTGCTTTAGATTTATTTGAAACTCTGGGCTAAAAAGTCTATGATCAACTGAATAAAGATTTCGTAGAGCTGCCTGCAAGAGAATCAGAACACCAGGTGATTTTAATTGGAGAACTTAAAAGTGCACTCAAAAAAATCAATCCCTGGATTAATGAAAATAACTTGAATAAGGCAGTTAATGAGATCAGGCCTGCTCGCCTTAAAGCTAATTCCTTGATGGCAGCCAATGAGATGATCTATGATAAGCTGATTAATCACATAAGTTTACAGCAGGATATAGGTCATGGCAAGAAGAACCAGACTGTTAAGTACATAGATTATGAGGTCATTGATAACAATTCCTTTATAGCAATCAACCAATTTCGAGTCAAAGGAAAAAATCCGATTAAACCTGATATCACATTATTTATTAATGGTTTACCTCTGGCTGTAATAGAATGCACAAATAATACAACCTGTGATGATCCAGAAGTAGAAGCAATAAAACAGTTAAGACGATATCAAAATATTAGAGGTGATTATCAGGAAGGTGCAGAAGAATTATTTTACCCAAATCAATTGCTTGTTGCCGCCTGGGGTGATTCAGCTTCTTCAGCTGCTGTAGGAGCTCCAGCCCAGGCTTATAAAGGCTGGAAGGACCCACCCTTATCCCTATTCTAAAGACTCTTTAACAGAACTACTGGGGAAAGAGCCTACAGGACAGGATATACTTCTTTTCTCACTCTTTAAAAAGAATAGGTTTTTAGATATTATCAGGAACTTTACTGTCTTTGAAGATAAGGGTAATGCTAAAGTCAAAATGGCCTGCCGCTACCAGCAGTACAGAGCTGTACAGAAGGCGGTAGAAAGAATAACAAATGCTGATAGTTTGGAGGATAGAAACGGAACTGTCTGGCATACTCAGGGCTCAGGTAAGTCTTTGACTATGCTCTTTTTAGCACTTAAATTAAGAAGGATGAAGGAGATTGGCAACCCTACAATGCTGATTGTAACAGATAGGGTAGACCTTGATGAACAGATCAGTGGAACTTTTAAAAAGTGTGGCTTCCCTAATCCAGAAAGAGCCGGCAGTGTAAAAGACTTAAAAAAGCTTTTATCCTCAGAAGCGGGCAGAACTATTATGACCACTATCCATAAGTTTCAGGAATATGAAAGAGAAAATGTCTTTGTCATGGCTGATGAGGCTCATAGAACACAGTTTAAAGATTTGGCTTCCAATATGAGGAGAGCTTTACCAAATGCAGCTTATATAGGATTTACAGGAACACCAATTGATAAAGAATCACGCAGCACTTTAAGAACCTTCGGTGATTATATTGATACCTATACTATAGAAGAATCAGTGGCAGATAATGCTACCCTGCCAATTAAATATGAGAGCAGACTGGCTGAGCTACATGTAGAAGATAGAACTTTAGATGAAGTCTTTGATCAAACATTTCACAGATATTCAGATGAAGAGAAACAGAAGATAAAAGAAAAATACGCTACTGAAAATGATATCGCAGAAGCAAGTTTCAGGATTAAAACTATTGCCCTGGATATTATTAAACATTATACGGAAAAGATTGCTCCTTTTAAGGCTCAAATTGTGGCCGTAAGCAGACAGGCAGCAGTTAGGTATAAAGAGGCGATTGATGAGTTAG
>CAZYRX010000117.1:0-3351 GCA_964649895.1 uncultured Halanaerobium sp. | reverse complement strand
ATTGATAAAACTTATTTTTTTTTTCTTTGATTGTATTTTATATAAAATTGAGAATAATAACAAGAAATTTAATAGAAAAATATTAATTTAATTATATTCAGTTTAAAATATCTTTAAATAAGATAATAACATCATCTAATTACGATAAGTGTTGACATTTTAGGCAAAATATAATAAAATTTAAGTTGTCTGATGTCTAACGATAAATTTAATTTAAAAGGAATGATATATATGAGTCAGGTTATTTTAGCAGTATTTTCAGGTTTAATAGTTGGCAGTCTCTTTTCATTTTTAAATCTTCCAATACCAGCACCTCCTACTATCACAGGAGTAATGGGTATTGTGGGTATTTATTTAGGTTTTATGATCACAAATATATTATTTTAGCCAATAAGCACTTTCTTTGTCATTCAATAATATATTCTACCAAACTCTTTATATTACTTTTATCAGTAAAATCAACTGCTTCATCAAATGCAGCCAGCATACCAATTTCGTCCTCATTCATTTTTTTCCCACTCTTTTTCTTTCGCTTTAACTTCCATTTCATCATATTCATTAATATTTTGTCTTTTAAGCTCAATTTATTATAATCAAAGCCTCCACGAAGATAGTAAAATTTAAATCTTTTTTGTTCTTCATCACTAAAGTTATTATTTTTAACTTCTTTTACTACTTCATCAGTTGCTGATGAAGCACCAGTTGCAAAAATAGCAATTTTTTTGTCCTTGAAGTCTTGATTATTTATTATTTTTTTCATAAAATCTGCACCATTAATTCCAACTGCGTAAAGACTTCCACCAAAGACAATCGATTCAAATTTTTTTAGAGAATCGATTGAAGCAGAATCTCCTTCAATTAATTCAGCTTTAAGTTCTTCTGCAGTCCACTCAGCATATTTTTTTACAAAACCAGTTTTTGACCAATAAACTACTGCTGTTTTCATAAGCATTCTCCTCATAACATTTAGCTAGTGATAAAATAAGATATCGCTATTTTAATATATATTTGATATCAAAGTAATTCAACTTTTATTATAAATATCTAATTCTTTTACACTCTTTGGATTAACACCATAACGGTTAACTCCCGGAGTACTATCCTGAATAGTAAAAATTAAGATAATCAAAAAACCTATTACTGGAATAAAGAGCATTAGTGCCCACCATCCACTACGTTCAGTATCATGGAGGCGTCTCACGAGCACTGCTAAAGATGGTAGTGTAATGAACAAACTATAAATACCGGATAAAATTCTTGCATCCCAAACTGAACTTTCAAAAAACTCTAATAAAAACATGATAATAAAGTTTATTATTACAAAAGACCAATACTCAGTTCTATGAGCCCTCCCAGAAAAAACAGCATATTTTTTAATAGCTTTTAGATACCACTCCATTATACCCCCCTTAATTTAATATCGTTAGATCAAACAAAAATATACACCAAGTTATATTATATATTTGTATATTAAAGAAAATTACCCTTTTAAAATCACAAATTTCACATAGAAAAACCCCCCGAAAACTAATTCAGGAGGTTTAGATTTATCAATATATTTTCTTTATTCTTCTTCAGCTAATGGACCGAATCCAACTGCTGTTAACAGTATATTTCTCATTTCAAAATAGAAAGTATTACAAGATATTGTAGAACCCGAAATAACATCAGCAGCAGGATCAAAAGTAGAATCAAGTGTCATACCATAATATCTGCTGAGATATTCTTCTTCTCTCATTTCAGGGTGATGATCATTTGCATCAAGCGGCTTCCACTTTAAGATACTTGCATCAGGTGCAACTACTGCAATAAAGTCTTCAGGATGCTGATATATCACTGTATTTACCCAGGTACCATATCCTAAAAGTTCTCCATCTTTATAAAGTGGAACAAATAAATAACGATATTCGTTTTCATCAGGATAAATAATATCTCCTGCTTCATCTGCATCAACAAGAGCAATTAATTCATTTACATATTCCCCAGTTGTTCTTCCTGTTGAAAATTCTGTAGCGTTCTCACCATCACCAACAATAACTAGATTTGAATTTGCAGCCATAACTGAACCTGCAAGTCCAAGAATTAAAATAGCTGTCATAAAAATTATAAAACTCTTCTTCATAGATAATCCCTCTCCTTTAATTATTATGTATTGTTATTTATCTCACATATTAATTATATAAATAAAAAGATAATTTGTCAACATCAATTCAATATTTTCACTTGATATTTTAAATATTTTTTTATTATTCTGAAATTTCTTTAAAAATCGTAAATAAGTTTCTGCAATTCTCTAGTTAGAATTTATTTAAGTTAATAATTCTTAGCAAACATGAAATCAATCTTTTATCAAATACTGCTATAATTTTAGTGAATTTATATTTTAATATAAAAAACCTCCCAGAAAATTATCCAGGAGGTTAATAATCATAATTTAACTTTAAGTTTACTATTGAACTACTACATCTACTTCAACAATATCTCCATCTTGAACCTGCCAGATACCAATTGCACCAGCTCTATCTCCTACATCATCAAAATAAACTGGGCCAGAAGCACCTTCATAATTAATTGTTTTACCTTCTGCGATTAACTGTTTTGCTTTTGCCCATTCATTAATATTTACAGTTTCTCCATCTGGATCTAATATTACATTAATTGCATCTCTGATTGCAGGTCCTTCAGCTACACCAGCCTTCTCAATTGCAAGTGCTAATACAAAAACTGCATCATATGCGGTATCTATATATGGTTTAGGAGTGGACTCTCCATATTCTTCCATATACATTTCTTTAAATAATTGAGGTCCTTTTCCTCCAGGTAATGAAGTTGGAGTTGTTCCATACATACCTTCTAAATAGCCTTCAATACCCTCTGCAATTTCTGGTGCTTTTAATCCATCAGTGAAGACGAATTCATCAAAAAATCCATTTTCCAGTGCCTGTCTAATAATTGTAATACCACCATCATCAGTATATGCAATTACTACTAGTGCATCTGGATTTCCTTCTGCAGCCTTCATTAGTTCACTTCTGTAAGATACCTTGCTTGGCTCAAAAGCTATTGATGCTGCTATTTCTCCACCTCTTTTTTCAAACTGATCGATAATTGCGTCATTTAATCCCTGACCATAATCATTATTTACATAAATAATTGAAATAGAGTCATAACCCTGATCAGCAGCTAAATCTCCAGCAACAACGCCCTGTAAAGCATCAGATGGTACAGTTCTGAAGAAATAACCATCATCTTCAATATCAGTTAAAACTGGAGTGGTTGCAGATTGGGAAATCTGAACTACCTCATTAGGAGCAGTTACACTTTCTACAATTGGTACTGTAATACCACTTG
>CAZYRX010000116.1:0-3388 GCA_964649895.1 uncultured Halanaerobium sp. | reverse complement strand
TAGAGTATATCACTTTCAAACTTTTTCTCCAATTCTGTTAGGGGGCTATATAGAAAGAATATATTGCGGATTTGATGAGTTTAAGTAAAAATGAAGTTGAGTTTCTGGAACGTTTTGAAAATAATCAATATGCTCCAGAATTATTATTTGATAATCAAGATATTTTGGCTAGAATCAAAGCGCATCCTATGGCTTTGTGGAAGACTAAATATTGTAAATAATAATCTAGATAATCCTTATGATTTTCTTATTTTATATGATAAGTTAAGGAAGAGCATAGAAATGTTGTGAATACGGTAAGATACATGATATAGATATAAATGCAAGCAAAAATACATTAAGTGAAGGATTAAAAATAAAGAAGGCAATCTAGAGTATATACCGTAGGGTTAACAGGGTTTTGAGTATGTGAAGATTGTGGGTTACTAATTCTAAGAAGCAGGAATCATTGTGGGCTTGACCCGAGAAGAGTCAAACTGTGTTTTCAATAAAAAATGGGGAAATTATTGAAAATTATCCTGATAAAGTTTGTAAGCAATGTGGTGAATATTATTTAGAGCATAAAGTTGCTTTAGAAATTGAAAAGATTATTGATAATTATAGAGAAAGTGCTGCTGAAGTAATAATTATTAATTATTTTGATTTAGTTGCTTAACAATTTGATACGATATATGACTGAGAGCAGTAGCTGTAAAAAGTAGACTGCTCTTTTTTTCGTTAATTTTTAATGGATTAATTTGATAGATTACACCATCTCTTTTTTCTCAGGAAGAATTAGTTGAGAACAGAAAAGAATATGATGTTGATAAATTTAAACCTGGAATTACAGGCTGGGCTAGAATAAATGGTAGGGATGATATAGATTATGAAGAAAAATTTAAATATGATCCATATTACAAAAAATTACTCTTTATTATTTGATATCAAAATAATATTGATAACCCTTTTACATGTTATTAAGCGGGAAAGTTTAATTGAAAATAATGATTAGAATTTGATTTTTTTATATTTTGTGCTACATAATACAACTCATGGTGATTTTGTCAAGCGAATAATGTAATATTTTATCAATTGAATTATGTACCACCTGAGATATTTAAATATTTGTCTAATAAATATTAGTTTGGATTTTTAATTTCTTTGGAAATGTTGAATTCTGAAGGGGTTTTTTCAATTGGAAAACTGTGTAAACTTTTTTTGGGAACGAGGCTTTTATAGTGCAATATTAGAAAATTTAAGTTTGTTATTATTGAGAATACTGCTTTGCAAATTTTGATATTTATATTATGCAACAAATAGTTATACATTATTAAAAATTATTGCCTTATTGTAACATATATGTTACAATAATTATATAAGAATTTAAATGGAAGGGTGGTTATAATGTTAGATTATGAAGTTATTGCAAAAAGACTAAAAGAAGCCCGACTGGAAATGAATTACTCTCAGCAGGAAGTAGCTAATTTTATCGGTAAAAAAAGGAGCCAAATATCTTATTATGAAACTGGTGCCAGAAAAATTAATTTATCTTTGTTAAATAAATTATCGAATTTATATGGTAAAAGTGTTGAGTACTTCATTGGAGAAAGAGAGGGAGAAGATAAATTAGAAATAGCTCATCGTTCAAGTGATATTGCACAGGATGATTTAGAAAAAATAGAGTGGGCCAAGAATTTTGTTAATAATTTATATGAATTAAAAAATATGCAGGAGGTAAAATAAATGAGTAAAGCTAATAATCCTCTTGCTGAAACAAGAGCCATTGAAACCAGAAATGAATTTGGCTTGAGTAATACAGAATCTATTAACATTTTCGAAGTATTAAAGTATAATGCTAATGTAAGTATAATAAAAATGCCAATTGATAGTGGGTTATATGGGTTATTTTTAAAAAAAGGCCAAGCCAAGGCAATATTAATTAATTCAGATACTTCATTAGGGCGTCAATATTTTACTGCTGCTCATGAATATTATCATTTAAAATATAATGTAAACTTAAATGGAAAACAAAATTATCTAGAAAAAGAAGCTGATACTTTTGCCTCTTATTTATTAATGCCCCGAGAAGCTTTAAATTTTCATTTAAAGAAAAGATTAACTGGAAAAAATAAAGAAAAAGTTGATGTTTCCGACTGTCTTTATTTAGAAAATTATTTTAAGATCAGTCATCAGGCTCTGATATTAAGACTTAAACTCGATAAACATATCAATAACAAAATATATAAGGAATTGAAAGAAATTAATATCACTAGAGAAGCAAGAAAATATGGCTATTCAATAGAATTATATACTAAACCCAAAATTGATAATGATATAATTGTAGAATCTGATTATGCAGAATTAGCAGAAGAAGCTTTTGAAAAAAATAAAATTTCAGAGAGTAGATATAATGAGTATATAATTGAAGGTGGGTATGGTTATTTAGTCTTTGGAGATGAAGACGATGAGGTTTGATGAATTAGTATATAATACTGATATTAAACTAGTTTTTGATAATGACTGTCTCGCCTCTTTCATCTGGATTAAGCGAATAGATATTCTTATTAATTTATATAAAGATAGGATATTTGTTCCCCAAATAGTAGTTGATGAATTTAGCTTTATGAAAAGATACAGTAAATACAGCTGGGTTTATCAAGATGTAATTGATGCGATTAATGATGGATTATTTCAAGTAATTGAAATAGATAGTGAGCATCAGGCTTTTTTTGAATATAATAAACTTATTAAAATGGGTAAAGGTAAAGGTGAATCTGCAGCTATAGCAATTGCTAAAACTATGGATAATTATACTGCCTGTAATAATTTGAGAGATATCAGACCATTTATTGATAATAATGAGATTAATAATTTGCTAACATTTGATATTTTATTTGAATATTATCAAAAAAATAACAAATCTATCGATGAGATTGAAAAAATAATAGCTAAGATGCGATCTAAAAAAAGAAAGTTACCCAAAATTGAGTTTGAAAAGTATATTGAGGATAATTATATTTTAGAATAAATACTTTAGAATACATTTGAAGATAAAAGTTAAAGATTATTTATCTAAACTCTCATTGAAATTTAAAAATTTTAGTGGGAGTTATTAATTACATTTCATCAACCTAGAAAAAACTCAATTATATTATGCAACAAATAGCTAGGTAAGATTTCTTTATAAAATTGATTCTTAATGGTATAATGTATATAAGAATTATATCATAAATTGGAGTTTGATATAAATGGATTTGAACAGAATAATTCAATTATTAGAATCTGAAAAAATCAACTGGAGTCAACATATTCTAAAGAAAATGAAGAAAAGAAGAATAAAAATCAGTGATATTATGTTTTCAATAAAAAATGGGGAAATTATTGAAAATTATCTTGATGAAGAAATTTG
>CAZYRX010000115.1:1672-3553 GCA_964649895.1 uncultured Halanaerobium sp. | reverse complement strand
AATCTGTATCTGCCAGCATTCTGCCGATGATTGTACTTTTACCGTGATCAACATGTCCTGCAATTACTAATTTTATATCCTGTTCTCCTGATTTTTTATCCATCATAACCTCCTACATATACCCGTCTTTGCGCAGTTTTTCTAACCCGCCACCATCTTCTTTATCCTGAGCTCTACCGTCTCTTTCTGCAATATTTGAGAATTTACCGGTTTTAAGCTCTTCTACTACTTCTTCTACTGTAGCAGCTGTGGAATCTACCGGTTCTGTACATGGAGCACAGCCTAATGAGCGGTAGCGTTTACCAGTTCCCTGATCAAAATAGAGTGAGACCATCGGTATTTTTTCCCGCTGGATATATTCCCAAACATCAAGCTCTGTCCAGTCTAAAAGGGGATGAATGCGGACATGGGTACCAGGTGCAAAATCAGTTTTATAGTGATCCCAAAATTCAGGCGGCTGATCACCAATATCCCAGTCATTGTTGCGGTCCCGGGGAGAAAAATATCTTTCCTTTGAGCGGGAGCCTTCTTCATCTGCTCTGGCACCAACGATTACCCCTGTATATGCTTCTCTGTTATCATCTAGTTCATATTGATCTGTATTATGGTTATATCTGTATCTTCTCCAGCTGCCGTTGAGTGTGTTTTTTAATGCATCAGTTTTTAAGCGGCCACAGCACTCCAGATGAGTTAGTTTACCTTCTGGAAAAGTTTCTCCAGCTGCCAATGTTTCTTCATCCTGACCGTAGATCATGTCTAAATCCCATTCTTTTGCAAGCTTATCTCTGTGTTCGATCATCTCCGGTATCATATAGCTTGTATCGATGTGAACTAAAGGTATGGGAACATGACCAAAAAATGCCTTTCTGGCAAGCCATAACATAACTGTCGAGTCTTTACCAACTGACCACAACATACAGATATTTTTAAATTCACTGTAGGCTTCTCTTAAAATATGTATACTTTTGCTTTCCAATTTGTCTAAATGATCCAAGTTTGACCCTCCTAAATTTCTAGTTATCATGCTGGTCTTTTTGTACATTAATATTTTAGAATTAAAAAGTTATTCTGATATTATAATAAAGCTTAAATGATCGAATTATATAGAAATATTGAGCTTTAGATATTTAATTTCAATTAATTAGATTTTATCAAAACAAAGCTCCAAATACAAGGCCCATTCAAAAAGAGCAGTCCCTTATAAATTTCAAGAACTGCCCTGAATATTCTAGTATAATTTTAGAGCTAAATTATATGCTGTTTATATTTTCATTTGTATTTTTATCATCAGTTTTTATATGTTTATCAATTTTTCACTTAATTTCGCTTGATTTAAGGTAAGGCGAACAGTCTGACTGTGAATAGTTTCAATATTAGATTTTAATTCAACAAATTGGTCGCTGTGATTTCCCAATGTTTTTTTAATATTATAAAGTTCAATATTTTGTTCTTCAAGTATATTATCAAGTTTATCGAAGCTTTCATCTATTTTGTTGAATTGATCTTCTCTCTTTTCATCAGTCTTATCCAAGCGTACATCAATCTTATCGAAGCGTGCATCCATCTTGTTAAAACGTTCATCTGTTTCTTTTTCCATCTTATCGAAGCGTACATCCATCTTGTTAAAACGTTCTTCTGTTTCTTTTTCCATTTTATCAAAGCGTGCATCCATCTTGTTAAAGCGTGCTTCTGTTTCTTTTTCCATCTTATCGAAACGTACATCTATCTTATTGAAACGTGCTTCTGTTTCTTTTTCCATTTTATCGAAGCGTACATCTATCTTGTTAAAACGTGCTTCTGTTTCTTTTTCCATTTTATCGAAGCGTACATCTATCTTGTTAAAACGTGCTTCTGTATCTTTCTCCATTTTATCGAAGCGTA
>CAZYRX010000115.1:0-1572 GCA_964649895.1 uncultured Halanaerobium sp. | reverse complement strand
ATCTATCTTGTTAAAACGTGCTTCTGTATCTTTCTCCATTTTATCGAAGCGTACATCTATCTTGTTAAAACGTTCTTCTGTATCTTTCTCCATTTTATCAAAGCGTACATCTATCTTGTTAAAACGTTCTTCTGTATCTTTCTCCATTTTATCAAAGCGATCCATAATTATCGCTAATATTTCTGCTTCTGACATCTGTTTCACCTGCCTTCCTCCGTATTCTCCATATACGAATATTATATATCATATTGTTGTGAATTATCAAGTAATATTTTCCATATTTTTATTAAATAAGATTTTTTTAAGATAAATAAGCAGTTTTTAGATATAATATCTAAAGATAATCATCTAATCCTTCTTCTGAGAGTATCTCCCTAATTCTTTTTACTTCCTGAGCCCGCTTTTTATCACAGATCAACACTGCATCATCAGTATTTACAATTACTATATTATCAAGCCCGATGGTAGTAATCACCTTATCTGTACTGTGGATAATTGAGTTCTTTGTATCAATTCCATAGTGTTTACCAACAACAACATTCCCCTGCTCATCAACTTTTTTAATTCTCTCTAAAGCAGGCCAACTGCCGAGATCATCCCAGCCAAAAGAACCTGGGATAACGAATATATCATCTGCTTTTTCCATGATCCCATAATCAATAGAAATGCTTTCCATCTTCTCAAATTCCTCTTTGATTATTTCTGACTGCTGCTCAGTATTTAATGCCTCTTTAATTTTTTCAAGAGAAAGATACAGTTCGGGCAGATGTTCTTCTATATTGGCAAGTATAGAATTAAGATTCCAGATGAACATTCCACTGTTCCAAAGGTAGCTTCCATCTTTTAAGAACTCGGTTGCTCTACCTAAATCTGGTTTTTCAGTAAAGTTTTCTACCTTGAAGACACTGTCACCATCAATTGTATGTAATTTATCACCAAAATGAATATAGCCGTAACCTGTTTCCGGATGGGTGGGTTCAATTCCAATTGTAACTAAATTTTTACCTGTAGCAGCTGTCATAATAGCTTTTTTGAGAATATCTAAAAAATTATTTTGATCTTTGATCAAATGATCTGCTGGCAAAACAAGCATCGTTGAACCAGGGTACTTTTCTTCGATAATAACTGAAGAAAGACCAATCGAAGGAGCTGTATTTCTCTTTAACGGTTCAATAATTATATTATCTTCTGGTACTTCTGCCAGCTGATCTTTAATTGCCTGTTGGTAGCTGTCATTAGTGGCAATAAATATCTGTTCATAGGGAACCAGCTGAGCAATCCTTTCTACTGTCTGCTGCAGCATTGTTTTCTGTTCATCATTTAATTTTAAAAACTGTTTTGGATTATCTTTTCTACTTAAAGGCCAGAATCTTGTGCCTTCTCCTCCGGCCATAATTAAAGCAGTTATCATTAGTATCACTCCAGTTGAATAGTCTATCTAAATTATACTTTATGTGAGCTCTTAGTTCAATAGAAATAAGGATAATAATTGACAATTTTTGTTTAAAAATTATATGATATGATTGCACTGCGAAAAGTCTAAAATAATTCAAAAAATAAAATCTAAAAAAT
>CAZYRX010000114.1:0-3592 GCA_964649895.1 uncultured Halanaerobium sp. | reverse complement strand
GTAATCCCAGGTCATCTACAGTCGGAATATCCTGAGGTATAATTCTCAAAGCTATCGATACTGAACCACGCTGCCTGTATGCATTAACTCTGTAGCGGCAGTAACCAGGCAAACTGTAGGAAAAGTCAACCTCACCTTTTTCTTCAAATTCCTCCCACTGCCTATCATCCATTAAATCTCTTGCAATTTTTTTAACCTGATCAACTTCCATTGCATGGGGGTAATCATCACAATATTCTAACTTTCCATTGTTTCTGATAACCGGTTTGGTTCTCCCTGTTAGATGAAGGTCAGATATTGCAGGATTTTGAGATATATTTTTCATCAGTTCTAAAATCTCCATTACAGCATCTCCTCTCTGCAAACTTAATGAATAACACTAACTAACTCTTTGTAACTTGTGATTCCAGAACGAAGTTTTTCTTTACCGTCTTTGAGCAGTCCTTCCATACCCTGTTCTCTCGCATATCTTTTTAAGGTAGGTTCATTTGCACCCTCAGCAATCATTTCTTCCATTTCTGGAGTAATTTCTATGACCTCCTGAATTGCAATTCTACCTTTATAACCTGTGGTGCATTTATCACAATCTTCTCCAGATGGCCTCCAGAGTGTGTCGACTTCTTCATCCAGAAAAGCTCTTTCTTCATAACTTGGTTCATATTCTTCTTTACAGTTAGGACAGAGTGTTCTTACCAGCCTCTGGGCTATAACTCCGATCACCGTTGAAGCAACCAGATAGCCGGGAACTCCCATATCTGTCAATCTTGTTACAGCACTTATTGCATCATTAGTATGAAGAGTACTTAAAACCAGGTGCCCTGTAAGAGCGGCTCTGATTGCTATTTCTGCAGTTTCTTCATCTCTAATCTCACCAACCATAACGATATCTGGATCCTGACGCAGAATTGATCTTAATGTTTTAGCAAATGTTAAACCTGCAGCTACATTAGCCTGAACCTGATTAATTCCACTTATCTGATATTCAACCGGATCCTCGATTGTAACAATATTTTTTGTTGGAGTATTGATCTCATTTAAGGCTGCAAAAAGGGTTGTTGATTTACCACTACCAGTTGGACCTGTAGCAAGTAAAATTCCATAAGGTTTTTTAATCAACCTCATAAATCTCTCCATATTAGCTTCTCTAAAGCCGAGTTTCTCTATATTTAAAAGGCTGTCATCTTTGTTTAATAGTCGAATAACCACTTTTTCTCCATGGATAGTCGGAAGACTGGAAACACGCATATCAATCTGCATGCTCTTAAAGGTCATCTGAACACGGCCATCCTGTGGTATCCTTCTTTTAGTTATATCAAGATCTGCAATAATTTTCAAACGAGAAATCAAAGCAGCCTGAGAATGTTTTGGAATTGTCATCTCTTCATGTAAAACGCCATCAACACGATAGCGTACACGAACCTTTTTTTCTAAAGGTTCAATATGAATATCACTTGCCATCTTCTGGATGGCTTGAGTGATAATAAGGTTTGTCAGGCGCACTATCGGTGCATCTTCAACCATCTGCCTCAGCTGATCTATTTCTGGTTCATCATTCATATCCTGATACTGATTTAAACTTTCAAAAATATCTGAAGTATCAGCTTCAACTAAGGTATAAATCTGATTAATCGCATCCATTATCTCACTATGGGTTGCAAGTGTTATATCAACCTTCATTCCAGAGTTTACTTCTATATTTTCTATAGCAACTAAGTCTGTGGGGTCTTCTATAGCAACCTTAAGTGTTCCATCTTCTACTTCATATGGGACTGCATTGTGGCGTCTGGCTATATTTTCAGAAACATACTGAGATAAATGCGAATTTAATATATAATTCGAAAGATCTACTCTTGGTATACCAAGCTGAATTTCTAATGCATCAACCAGTCTTTCTTCAGAAAGATAACCGAGCTCAGTCAATACATTTCCAAGCTTCATGTCCATTTCATCCTGTAATGAAAGGGCATCCTGAAGTTCGGATTCAGTAATATATCCAATTTCTAAAAGCAGATCTCCTATTCTCTGCTGATGTTTTGGACTCATAAAATTTTCTCCTTAATTAACAACATTATTGTCGAATTTTGTAATAATCCCTTATGTTATTGTATATTTCTGCAATATTAACTAAATTCCTGCTTTAAAAAAACTTTTTTTTACAATTATTTTAATTTGATGATATTTTACTACTATTATGCTTGTATACAGCTATAATAGGGGTTTTTATAAGAAAAACTTATAAATATTAAAGTTTTAACTATTCTTGATCATCTATATCTTTATCTTCTATATCATGAACTGCATTTTCGGCAATTTGCTTCCATTTATTTTTATTAGGCATCTCCTGTGTCCAGAGTTTAAAAGAAGCCTCTGCCTGATAGATTAATGTAGGTAAACCATTACCGATCTGAGCACCTCTTTTTTCTGCTTCTTTGAGCAGCTCTGTTTTAAGAGGATTATAAATCAAATCCACAACAAATTGATTTTCATTTAAATACTCAGGATTAATAGCAATATTCTTTTTCCCGCTCTGACTGTACATACCTATAGGAGTTGTATTGATGATTAAATCTGCATTTTTAATTGTATCCTTATATTCACTTTCCTTTAACTCTTTATATTCGAATTCTACCTTATCTGTTTTTTCTCTAAAAGCATCTACTAATTCTGCTGCATTTTCTAAAGTTCTATTAATAATTGTAACCTCTGCAAGCTGAAGATGAATCAAAGCTGCAGCAACAGCCTTAGCTGCTCCACCTGCTCCAATAATTACCGCTCTTTTTCCTTTAACTACAAAGCCTGCTTCTTCAATCTGACGCTGAAAACCAATAACATCTGTATTATAGCCTGTAAGGCGTCCCCTGCGATTTAGAACTGTATTAACAGCTTCTGCATCTCTTGCAAGAGAAGAAAAACCGTTTAAATAAGGAATAATCTCTTCTTTATAAGGTATTGTCACATTCCAGCCTGCAAAATTTAAATTTTTTAATGACTGTATGTATTCACCTAAATCTTTATCTTTTACCTCCAGCATCAAATAAAGAGCATTTATATCTAAATCTCTAAATCCATTATTGTGCAGAGAAGGAGATATAGAATGGCTTAATGTTTTACCAAGTAATCCATATAATTTTGTTTCACTATCCGGTATAAAAATATTCATTATTTGCCTCCTTAAATAATTAAGCGCTGGTAATACCAGCGCTTAAGAGTATGTATATTTTCCTCAAAATCACTGGAAAACAACCTTAACTTTATAATTCTAAAAGAATGTCTGTAGTCTTTCCCCAAGTGATTCGAAATCTTTTATAATAATTTTTCTCTTTTTAATTGTAATTAGGCCTTCATCAATAAAACGGTTGATTAATTTTGTGACTGTCACTCTTGATGAGCCAATCAAATTGGCTATCTCCTGATGTGTCAGGACAAGATCAATAACGGTACCATCTTTGACCTCACGACCAAAATCATCTGCAAGTCTGGACAGTAAACTCGCCAGCCTGCCTGCAGCATCCTGAAAAACCAGCTCTCTAACCTGACTTGTCAATAATCTTGTTTTTTTAGAGAGGGCCTCAATAATTTTAATGGCCATACT
>CAZYRX010000113.1:0-3600 GCA_964649895.1 uncultured Halanaerobium sp. | reverse complement strand
TTAGTTATTATACTCTTATTTATAATAAAAGATTTTTTCTATTCAAGGATTCAGCAGCTGAACTCATACACTCAAATCATAGAGAGTTTCTTAAAAGTAATTGACTCAAAAGATCATTATACAGAGGGCCACTGCAAAAGGGTTGCCTATTATACATATCATTTAGCTAAAAAGCTGGGTTTATCACGAGCTAAAACAGAAAAAATAGTTAATGTTGCTAAAATACATGATATCGGGAAAATATATGTTGATGATGATATACTTACGAGTGATGAAAAGTTAAGCAATAGTGAGTATAAAGAGATCCAGAGACACGCTGAATACGGCTATAAATTATTAAAAGATATAGATATTTTAAAAGAGGAACTTAAAGTAATTTTACATCATCACGAAAGATGGGATGGTTATGGATATCCAGAAGGATTGAAGGGGGAAGAGATACCAGTTGGAGCTAGGGTTTTAAATATTACAGATTCATTTGACGTAATGACTACGGGGAGAAGGTATAAACCAGCATTAAATAAATATGAAACAATCCAGGAATTAAAAGATTGTTCTGGAACCCAATTTGATCCAGAGATGGCTTCTAAAATGATAGAATTAATTGATGAAGGGTTTTTTGATAATAGTTTTCAAAGTGAAGAAATGTATAATGAGTACGAATTTTCTATAGAATACTAATATAAATGGGAGGGTGCCTATGTCCAGAGAAATGGAAGATTTAATCAAAGAACTTGAGGGAGTTGTTTCTTGTACTGTAACAGGGGGTCAGGAGATTGATGAGATACATATTATTGCTGATAAAAAAAGAGATCCCAAAAGAATTGTTAGAGATGTAGAAACTGTGTTTTTAGTACATAATGATCAGAAAATTGATCATAAAAAAATTAGTATTGCAAGAATTAGAAGTAATATCTCAAAAAATATATCAGAATTTAGTTCAAATAGAGTTGAATTAATTACAGTTTATACAGAAAATAATCGCTCATGTTGTACTGTAAAAATGTTGATTGACGATCAGGAAGTTGAAGAACATTTTGAAGCACAGCTTGGAGAAAAAATCGAAAGACTGATTGCTAGAGCTATTATTGATATGCTAAATAAATATTTTGATTTGGGTGGTCAGCTGCTTGTCGAAGATATATTTACTATAAAAGGTAAAGAGGAGCTGGTTATTGCACAGATTTCTAAATTTGATAATGATCGAAATAGGCTCGAGGAGAAATTGGTCGGTGCTGTTTATTTAGAAAACAATATAACACTTGCTATAGCTAAGGCTTGTTTAAAAGCAGTGAACAGAAAATTATACAGATAATACGTCATAAATAAATTAAAATTTTATAAAATACTTAAAAACACTCTGAGGAATAGAGATATTCTTTAGAGTGTTTTTTTGTGTGAGTTAAGTCACGGAACTAAAAGTTGAATAGCAGTATAATTAAACTGATAAAAATACTCAAGTTTAACTATACTATATCAATAAAGCAGTTAATGGGAGGTTTGATTTATGTTTAGAAAAGTTAAGGAAGATGTTTATAGTGTGGGAATTATTGACTGGCACCGCAAGTTATTTGATGAACTGATTCCACTGCCTGATGGCACAACTTACAATTCCTATTTAGTTGAGGGTTCTGAGAAAAATGCGTTAATTGATACTGTTGAGCCTGATTTTGCAGAAGATTTTATAAATAATTTAAAAGATTCTGGTGTTGAAAAAATTGATTATATCATATCTAATCATGCTGAACAGGATCATTCTGGTTCAATCCCCATGGTATTAGATGAATATCCAGAGGCTGAAGTGATAAGCAGCAGCAAAGCAAAATCAATGCTGACAGACCTATTAGATATCGGAGAAGATAAAATAAGAGCTGTTGAAGACGGAGCGACTATTGATTTGGGTGGGAAAACTTTAGAATTTATCGAGACTCCCTGGGTCCATTGGCCTGAAACTATGTCGACATATCTCAGAGAAGAGAGTATACTATTTTCTTGTGATTTCTTTGGTTCTCATCTGGCAAGCAGTGATTTGTATGTTAAAGATGAGGCAGAAGTATATAGAGCAGCAAAAAGGTATTATGCAGAAATTATGATGCCTTTCCGTAAGGTTATTAAGAAAAATATGTCCAAATTAGAGGATTATGATATTTCTGTAATTGCCCCAAGTCATGGCCCAATTTATGATAGACCAGAGTTAATTATGGATGCATATAATAATTGGATAAGTGATAATGTAAAAGCAGAGGTTGTAGTACCATATGTTTCTATGCATGGAAGTACAGATGATTTAATTAAGTATTTTATAGATCGCTTAATTGATAAAGATATTAAAGTAAAACCTTTCAATTTAACAGATGTAGATCTGGGTGATCTAGCAATTTCTTTAGTTGATGCATCAACAGTTATCTTCGGATCACCAACTGTCCTGACTGGCCCACATCCAAGTGCTGTTTATGCAGCATATTTGGCAAATGTTTTAAAACCTAAAACTCGTTATGCTTCAATAATCGGTTCATATGGCTGGGCTGGAAAAATGACTGATAAACTACTAGATTTAATGCCTAATTTAAATGTAAAATTATATGATCCGGTTGTTGCTAAAGGTCATGGGGCCGAAGAAGATTACCAAGAAATAGATAGACTTGTTGAAGAAATAGAAGCAGATTTAAACAATTTAGAATAAACATTCCTAATAAATTAATCATATAAACTATGCCTCTTTTCTGCAGGGTGTACTGCAGAGAAGGGGCAAATATAACAATTGTTAAAATTAACTTGACAAATTTGATAAACTTTGCTAATATATGAATGAACATTCATTCAAGGAGTTGATTAATTTGGCCGCAGAAACTAAAGAACAAATCAGAAAAGCTGCTGTAGAAGTGATTTCAATTAAAGGCTTCCATAATACAAGAATGCAGGAAATTGCTGACAAGGCTGAACTTGCTGTTGGTACACTCTATAATTATTTTTCCAGTAAAAGTGAAATTCTCGAATATATATTTGAGATGGAAATGAAAAGAAGAGTTGGAATAATGCATGATTTAAAAGCTAATAATTTATCGATCAAAGAACTTTTGGGAGAATTTTTGAAGAGACATTATGAAATATTAATAAGAAATCCCCATTTAGGTAGAGTAGTTGTACGTGAAAAAGACTTTTCTAAAAATAAAAAAGCTGGAGAGATAAAGAAATTCATGCAGACCTTAATTACTAGTATAGAAAAAATATTTAAAAGTGGCGTTGAAAATGGAGAGGTTAAAGATATAGACTGTCATCTTATGGCTGTATTTTTTTTCGGAGCCATCCACGGTATTATCGAACATGCTCTAACTGAGCCAGAAATGGAAATGCTGAAGAATGCTCCTGATTTTATTATGCAGAGAATTGATCACATATTTATTTAAAACGACAAATTAATTTCTATTTGTTAGCAATTTTACAATATATTTTTTAGTATTTTATGAATGATTATTCATTCATAAAAGTTGATTTAAGTGATATATATCATAGAAGAGAATAAAGTATAGTAATATACTTAAGTTAAGAAATAATAATAAATTAATAATTAGCAGTAAATAATTAATACTGCTTTTTATA
>CAZYRX010000112.1:0-3601 GCA_964649895.1 uncultured Halanaerobium sp. | reverse complement strand
AAAGAACAAAACCACATGTTAACATAGGAACAATAGGACATGTTGACCATGGGAAAACAACACTAACAGCAGCAATCACAAATGTGTTAGCAAACTATGGTGGAGCAGAAGTAAGAGCATTTGATTCAATTGATAATGCACCAGAGGAAAAAGAAAGAGGAATCACAATTGCGACCTCTCACGTCGAGTATGAGACAGAAACAAGACACTATGCTCACGTAGATTGTCCTGGACACGCTGACTATGTAAAGAACATGATCACAGGTGCAGCCCAGATGGATGGAGCAATTTTAGTAGTATCTGCAGCAGATGGTCCGATGCCACAGACAAGAGAGCACATTCTCTTAGCACGTCAGGTTGGTGTACCATCAATAGTAGTATTTTTAAACAAAGCAGATATGGTAGACGATGAAGAGTTAATCGAGCTTGTAGAAATGGAAGTAAGAGAACTCTTAAGCGAATATGATTTCCCGGGAGACGACATTCCAGTAATAGTAGGTTCTGCATTAAAAGCAGCTGAGAATGGAGATCCAGAAGGAAAATGGGGTAAGAAGATCATTGAGCTTATGGAAGCAGTAGATAGCTATATTCCAGAGCCAGAAAGAGATACAGATAAGCCATTCTTAATGCCTGTAGAGGACGTATTCTCAATTACAGGACGTGGAACAGTAGCAACAGGAAGAATTGATAGAGGAGTGCTGCATCCATCAGATGAGGTAGAAATTGTAGGAATCAAAGATACAACAACAACAGTAGTAACAGGAGTAGAGATGTTCCGTAAGATGTTAGACGAAGCGCAGGCAGGAGATAACATTGGAGCCTTATTAAGAGGTGTAAAAAGAGAAGACATCGAGAGAGGTCAGGTACTGGCGAAGCCTGGAAGTATTACACCACATACAAAGTTTTATGCTGAAGTTTATGTATTAAGTAAAGATGAGGGTGGAAGACACACACCATTCTTTGATGGATACAGACCCCAGTTCTACTTCCGTACAACAGATGTAACAGGAACAATTGAGTTACCAGAAGGAGTAGACATGGTAATGCCTGGAGATAACATTGAGATGACAGGAGATCTAATTACTCCAATAGCAATGGAAGAAGGACTACGTTTTGCAATTCGCGAAGGTGGTCACACAGTAGGAGCTGGAGTTGTAACTGAAATTATTGAGTAAGTAGATACTTGATATTCTAAGTTATTAAAACTTAAATTTAATTCCATAGGCATGTGCAGAAGTGAGCTGCACATGCTTTTTTTCTAAAAAAACATTGACATTAGTCTTTAAATATGGTAAATTAATTAAGGTTAAGAATTAGAAAAAAAGTAGCAAATTAGAGAGCTAAGATTAATAAGGTTCTCTTAAATATAAGTTTTTCAAGCAGGATCTGTTTGATTGAGGAGGTGGATTTACGGTGAGAGAAATTATTACACTTGAATGTACAGAATGCAAAAACCGCAATTATTCTACCAAAAAAAATAAAAAGAATACTCGTGATAGACTGGAACTGAAAAAATATTGTAAGTTTTGCAAGGAGCACACCCTCCATCGTGAAACAAAGTAGAATCATTAATACTTTAGCTGAGGAAGTGATTTAAGATGGCAAAAGAACTCGGGTTTTTTGGTAAAATAGCTAAATTTTTTAAATCAGTTAAATCTGAATTAAAAAAAGTAAACTGGCCAAACAGAGAAGAGATTACTTCAAATACACTAGTTGTAATTGTAACTGTAATTGCTTTAATATCATTTATTGGTATTATAGATCTGGCACTGGCTAATATAATTACTCCACTAATTTCGTAATTGAGGAGGTGAGGATTCTCTAGGGAATCCTTAAATATGAGTGAAGAAAGCAAGTTAAATGAAGAATTAGAAAAGACAAGAGAAGATATACCCTGGTATGTAGTCCATACATATTCAGGTCATGAAAAGAAAGTTAAGGCAAATCTTGAAAAAAGAATAGCCAGTACAGGTATGGAAGACAGTATCTTTAGAATTCTAGTTCCAACTGAGGAAAAAATAGAAAAGAAAAAAGGGAAAGATGAAGTAGTTAAAAAAAGAATTTTCCCTGGTTATATTTTATTGCAAATGGATATGAATGATAAATCCTGGTATGTTGTAAAAAACACTCCCGGTGTAATTGGCTTTGTTAGTGGTGGAACAAAACCACTTCCTGTAGAAAAAGAAGAGGTTGATGCAATTCTTAGTAGTATGGGCGAAAAAGCTAAAAAAGTTTCTGTTGATTTTGAGGTTGGAGATCAGGTCACTGTTAAAGATGGTCCATTTGAAGACTTTGATGGAGTGATCAAAGAAATTCATCCTGAACAGGGTAAGGCAAAAATTCTTGTTTCAATGTTTGGACGTGAAACTCCAGTTGAATTAGAATTTGAACAATTTGAGAAATATTAGTTTATTTTCTTATATAGATAATCATTTTGAAGAAAGGGGTGTTTAAAATGGCTAAACAGGTTATGACAGTTATTAAATTGCAGATTCCTGGAGGACAGGCTAACCCTGCACCACCTGTAGGTCCTGCACTTGGACAGCATGGTGTTAACATTATGGAATTCTGTAAATCTTTTAATGCAAAAACTAAAGAAAGTCAGGGAACATTAATCCCGGTAGAAATTACAGTTTATCAGGATCGTTCTTTTGATTTTATCACTAAAACTCCACCGGCTTCTGTATTATTAAAGCAGGCTGCAGGTATTGATACTGCTTCTGGAGAACCTAATATAGATAAGGTTGCTACAGTAAGTAAAGATGCTGTACAGAAAATTGCAGAAACTAAGATGCAGGATTTAAATGCTGGTAGTTTAGAAGCTGCAATGAGCATGATTGAAGGTACCGCAAGAAGTATGGGAATTTTAGTAGAGTAAATTTCAAACATTTAACTCTATTAAATAAAAATTAGAATTAATTTATGTTTATAGACGTAATTCAGTGGGAGGAAAGATTCCGCTAATACCACAAAGGAGGAATAATAATGGCAAAAAGCAGACGTTATGCAGAAAGTGTAGAAAAATATGATCGCGAAAAAATATTTGAACCTAAAGAAGCTTTTGGATTAGTTAAAGAACTTGCAACTGCAAACTTTGATGAAACAATTGAACTTTCAGCAAGACTGGGAGTAGATCCCAAACATGCTGATCAGAATATTAGAGGGACTGTTGTTTTACCGGAAGGTACAGGTCAGGAAGTGACTCTAATTGTATTTGCTAAAGGTGAAAAAGCCAAAGAGGCTGAAGAAGCTGGAGCAGATTTTGTAGGTGGCGAAGAACTAGCAGAAAAAATTGAGGGTGGCTGGTTAGATTTTGATTTAGCCGTTGCTACACCTGATATGATGAGTGTTGTTGGTCGCCTGGGTAGAGTTTTAGGACCAAAAGGATTAATGCCTAATCCTAAAGCAGGTACTGTTACTTTTGAATTAGAAAAAGCAGTAGCCGAATTTAAAGCAGGTAAGCTTGAATATCGTGTTGATAAAACTGGTATTGTTCATTTACCAATTGGAAAAGCTTCTTTTACTGAAGAAGAGCTTTTAAACAATTATCACAAAATCATGGATACTCTTGCAAAAGAACGTCCAGCAGCAGCTAAGGGTA
>CAZYRX010000111.1:0-3654 GCA_964649895.1 uncultured Halanaerobium sp. | reverse complement strand
AAAACTAATTTTGAATCATAATAAAAGAGAGGTTTTTTATGGATAGAAGAAATAAAAATATTAAATTATTTATATTTGTTACAGCCTTTTATTGGTTTTCAATGTATGCATATATTCCAACATTTTCTCCATATATTGAATCATTAGGTGCTTCTCACAAAATGATTGGTCTTATTTTGGGTTCTTATGGATTTACTCAGATGCTTATAAGGATTCCACTTGGGATTTATTCAGATCGATTAAATAAAAGAAAAATATTTGTTGTCTTAGGGGTTTTATTAAGTATTATCAGCAGTTGTGGTATGTGGTTTTCAGAAACCCCTTTATTATTGCTTTTCTTTAGAGCACTGGCTGGTGTATCAGCTGCCACTTGGGTTAGTTTTACAGTATTATTTTCTTCATATTTTAATCAGGAAGATACAGCAAAAGCAATTGGTATTATAAATGCTTCAAATAAATCTGGGCAAGTTCTTGGTATGCTTTTAGGAGGAGTAATAGCTCAATATCTTGGACAACAATTCCCATTTTTACTTGCAGCAATAGGTGGTTTGTTGGGACTTTTTTTAAGTATAAATATTGATGAGAAAAAGGATTTGAATCATAAATCTATTCAACTTTCTGAAATAATAGAGCTAGCAAAAAACAAAGGATTAATGACAGTATCTTTTCTGGCTGTTCTTATTATGATGATAACTCAATCAACAATATACGGATTTATACCGGTTGCAGCTAAAAACCTAGGTGCTGGCAATTTTCATTTGGGATTACTTACTACTATAACAACTATACCTGGTATATTATCATCCTATTTAAGCGGTAGTTATTTTTCTTATAAATTTGGTGAAAAAAATACTGTTACGATTGGATTTACTCTAATTGCTATTTCCTGCATATTGGTTCCATTTATTGATAATCTCTATGTCTTATATCTTAATCAAATACTTAACGGTTTTTCACAAGGTATGATTTTTCCAGTTTTGATGGGGTTAAGTATAAAAAACGTAAAACCTAATAAAAGAGGTACTGCAATGGGATTTTTTCAGGCAATTTATGGACTTGGAATGTTCATTGGACCAATTTTTGTAGGGACAATGAGTGATCTAGCTGGATTAGATATGGGTTTTTGGATGATCGGTCTTATAGGTTTTATAGGGGCAATTCTTACAAAATTTTATTCTAAGGGAAGTGTAGAATGATTTTAAAAAATATGCGGTAATTTTAACTTTAAATTAAAATTTTGTCTGCCTAAATTGATGTGGTGTAGTATTAACACGCTTTTTAAAAGAACGAATAAAATGTGATGTACTGTTAAATCCGCATTTAGTTGAAATTTTTTCTACAGAGTAATCTGTACTTATCAGCAGACGTTTTGCCTCTCTTATTCTAATATTAAGCAGATAATTATGTGGAGTAACATTGATATTTTTCTTAAAAACTCGAGCAAAATAATATGTGCTTAGGTTAACTTTTTCTGCAATATCATCAAGTAAAATATTTTTATTAAAATTATTTTCCATAAATACTATTGCCTCTTGAGCGATACTGCTCTCCTTATTTTTTCTTTGTTCATAATCTACTATCTTGCTTAATATTCTGTGAACTTCAACTGATATCTGATGTTCTGGCACTTCTTTTCCCTTCATTAAATCAAAGATTATATCCATAGATCCTTCTATTGAAAAATTAATAAAATTTAGTTTATTACCAAATTTATTATAAATCATATCATAATAAGCTTGAGAGCTTATTCCTGAAAAATAACTCCATTTAAAATCTACTGGTCCAGTCGCTGTGTAAAGATGTGATTTTTTGCAGTCGATAAGTACAATTTCATCTTTTTTTGCATTAAATGATCTTCCATCATATTCAAAATACATTTTTCCTTTTTTGATTAGAAAAAGAATAAAAGTATTAAAATAATTACGGTCTATTTTATAATCCTTATTTACATTGTATCTACCTGTATATTCAACAAAAAACAAAGCCTCTTTAGCAAATTGAGTTGGTTCATGAAAATTCATCTGTGAAGAAGTGTGAACTCCCTTTTCTTCAAATTCTATTTGCAAGTAAAACACCTCCAAATTGATATTGAATATCTGGACAAAAAACATCAATTATTAAGCAAATTTATGTAATGACAATTCTATACTTAAATTATATACTAAATTTAGTTAAGATTCAATAAACTTAATTAGGGTATTAAAGCTTATTTTGGTATTCAATAATTATAATTATCAATTTTTTAAAAAATTGATATTATAATATTGAGCAAAATAGTTAAACTTTAATTAAAATAAAATATATATTAAATTCTGAAAGGATGGTATTAATGAGTATTAAAATTTCTGCTGCTCCTGCAAGTTGGGGAGTTGACGATCCTGAAAATCCATATCTTCCAGATTGGCAGTTGGTTTTACGAGAAGCTGCACAGGCTGGTTATAAAGGCATTGAACTTGGCCCTTATGGATATCTCCCTCTAAATCTTGAAGAGGTATCAAAAGAACTAAAAAACAATAATTTAACAATTACTGCTGGGACTATTTTTGATGATTTGGTAGATCCAGATAACCTTGATAACTTATTAAAAATGACTGATGATATCTGTTCTTTAATCACAAAACTGCCGACAGCTAATAAATTAACAAATCAAAGATATTCTACACCATATTTAACTGTAATGGATTTCGGTCATTCTGAAAGAGACATTATGGCAGGTCATCCAGAGGATGCACCTCGTTTATCTAAAGAAGAATTGAATACAATGGTTAAACATATAAAGAAAATATCAGAACTTGCTAGAGATAAATATGGAGTTAGAGCAGTTATTCATCCTCATGCTGGTGGATATATAGAATTTGCTGATGAAATCGAAAAAATTATAAAAGAAATTCCAAAAGAATTAGCTGGACTTTGCTTAGATACAGGCCATCTTTATTATTCTAAAATGGATCCGGTGGATTGGATTAAAAAAAATTCAGAAAGAGTAGACTATATACATTTTAAAGACATTGATCTTAAAATATATAAAGAAGTAATGAATAAAGAAATAAAATTTTTTGATGCCTGTGCAGATGGAGTTATGTGTCCTATTGGTAAAGGAATAATTGATTATGATGCAATAAATGAGATGCTGAAAGATATTAATTATGGGGGCTGGATAACAATAGAACAAGAAAGAGATCCAAGAAACTCTGATTCAAGTCTTAAAGATGTTAAAAAGAGTTATGAATATTTAAAGAGCGTAGGATATTAACCATCATTTAAAAATACAATAAATATTTTAATAAATTCAGGCAGGCTGTTAGCCTGTCTTTTTCATTTGAAAAATTAAGTAAATTAAATTTAAAAATATTTATTAAACTTAATAAAACAAGAAATGTATATTTTTGAGCAAAAATATGTAGTGACTGAAAAGATTAATCATAATATAATAAATTTAGAAATTAAAGTTACTTAGTTTATAGCTCCAACATAATTCAAGAGATAAATAAGTAATTTTAATCAAATAATATATAATTGATAAAATTAAAAAATAAAAATATCACTAATAAAAAGCAAGATATTTAAATTATCATTTCAAAATAATTTAATTTAAAGAGGGAGGTATTTATTAAATGAAATTATCAATTTGCACAGATGTTTTGGGAGATTTAT
>CAZYRX010000110.1:0-3691 GCA_964649895.1 uncultured Halanaerobium sp. | reverse complement strand
CAGGATAGTAAATATCAACTGTCTTATTAGCCTTGATTTGAGAAACTGTGCCACGTTTTAACTCATTTCTAATAGTAAAGATTATTATATTTATACAGATAAAGATAATAATCCAAAGTTATTTATGATAGATGGAGTTACTAGCAGTCCTGAAACCCCTTAAGTAACAGATAAAAAAGAAGAGTGGGCTGGACACTGGATATTTAACACTAATGAAACTCATGCACCAGGTGCTTATAAAAAAATGTTTGAAAATAATGTTGCAGCAATTTGGGATTATGATGATGGTCCCAAAAGATTGGAAGGTTCAGAAGAAGGAGATACAATTATGGCTTATGTAAATAAGCAGGGTTTAAGAGCACTTGGAACTATAAAAGATTCTGAGGTTAAAAAAGGAGAAGGTATCTTTTTAGATGAAGAAGGTAAGCAGCAGCCAGAAGAATATCATTTAGAAGTTGAATGGGAAATTATCTTATCAGAAGAGAAAGCTTTAACTGTTAGCAAAGATAAAGATATTGGTTATAATCTTCCTTATAAAGTAACTTTTGGTAGGATGCTACAGGGAAAGTCTGCTAAGAAGATAGAAGAAGAGATGAGAAAAAGAGCAGAGTGAACTGAATAATATTTTAATGATAAATAATGTATCTGGGGGAATAATAATGTATGAGAAGTTGAATTCCTTTTCTCAATATGAGAAGGCGATAAAGGAGAATTATGAGAATAAAGAAATAAGATCAAAATTTTTGGATTTTTTAGTTGATAGTCTGATTCAAAAAAATAATATAGATAAAAGTAAATATAAAAATAAAATGACTGAATTAATAAAAGATGTATCTAACAAAGAAGATTATTTTTATAAAAGTTATTTAGCATTTTTAAATAATGATAGAAGAAAAACAATATCATTAATAAAAAAGTATATTTTAAATTCAAATAAAGAATTAGATAGTACAATGTTTTATTATTTATTTCCTTTTCCATTTGGTGAAGCATATGATGGTTTTTATAATGCAGTAGCAGAATCGATTAAAAAAATTGATGCAAATTCTCCTGCAGTTAAAGTTGCTTATGCTTATTCTAATTTATATAAAAAAGACAATGATAAAGCTTTAAATTATTTTGGACAGGCATTAAGCATAGATGAAGATTATTGGCTAGCTTCTTTAAAAATGGGAGATATTTATAATGATGAAGAAATGTGGAGGTCAGCTATTAAAAGCTACAATCGGGCTCTAAATTATTCCACTCCTAAAAATTATTTTGATGTATATTTCAATTTGGGTTGGGCATATGGGAAGATTAAAGATTATAAAAATGAAGAAAAGGCATATAGAAAATGTCTAGAGTTAAATGAAAATTATAAAAATGCATGGAACAATTTAGGATATTCTCTTTATAAACAGAGAAAATATGAAGAAGCTTTAGAAATTTTTAATAAATCTTTAGAAAAAGGTCTGGATGGCAAATATCCAGTTCATAATAAAATAAAAACATTAAGAAGATTAAACAGATATGAAGAAGCTTTGGAGTTTATTAAGTACTGTAAAGAAAAAGGGTTATTAACAAAAAATTATACTAAAAATGTTAAAGAAATAAAAGCTAAAATTGAAGACCGGAGAAACAAATCTAAAAAAAATAATAAAGATTTAACTGATTTAGATAATAATGATTCTGTTGAAGAAATAGAAATTCAAACACCAAAAAATAATTCTAATAAAATGAAAATTTCAAGCGAGAAAATTTTAGAAGATTTACTTGAAGATAAAATATTGAAAGATCAAAAAGTTTTTGGAAAGAGATTAGAAATGTATGAAGATGAAAATTATTATGGTAGACAATTAGTAGCTGGAAATTATGGAAGAATAGATTTATTAGTTAAAAATAAAAACAGCAAAGATATAGTAGTTATCGAACTAAAAAAAGGTAAAAGTGATGATGCAGTAGTTGGTCAGATATCTAGATATATTTCTTGGGTAAATAATAAAATTGCAAAGAAAAATCAAAAAGTGAAAGGAATTATTTGTGTCTATGAAAGTAGTAAAGTACTAGATATGTCAGTTGAAAATATTCCTAATATTGAAGTTTATGAATATGGATTAAATTTTAATAAGAATAACTAATGAATAGTTATACTTAATAATTAATTATTTTAAATTAACACAGTAGTGTACAATAAATTGTGTAAATAGATTTTTGAAAGAATTAACTAAAATAAAATTATTCTTGATGAATATGACTTTTTTATTCTGCATAATAGGTAATTTTAGTATACAACAAATAAAGAAGGAGAAAATTTTTATGGATACTACTTTTTTGATAAAAATGTTTTGTTTTATTTTTATATTGTTTGTTATTTACAAATTAATTAATATTTTTAAGATACATAAAGTCTTAAATAGAGAAAAAGAATTTGTTTATTATATTGAAAATTCATTTTCTACAAAAAATATTAGATTAGAAAATAATTCAAAATTTAAAAACAATTTTTCAATAACAGGAAAAGGGCTTAAAGATATAAAAAACTATTTATCTTCTAATTATTCTACTAATCTTTCTATTAATACAGTAAAAAACCTCATTGAAAAAAAAAGAATAAAAATAATATTTTTGAATAAAACTTCTAAATTAATAGACATAGTTAAAAAAGATGTCAAAGCCTTAATAACTAAATCTTTAGTTACTAATGTATTAGAAATACCAAGCAAAGAATTTGAAGAAGAATATTTGAATGATTTTCAAATATATTTGTTAGAAAAAGAAAATATCAATATTGACATGGATTATTTAAAAAAATTAATCGAAGATATAAAATTAAGTATATATAAAAAAAGAATTTTCGAAATAATTGATCAGAATGCTTTGAATGATTTAGATTTATTTGCAAAAGCTTACTTTGAAATTTATGGATATAATATAAACAGAAAATATATTATTTGGTTGAAAAAAATTTCAAAAAAAGAATTTGATTTAAAAAATATAGTTAATAAAATAGAAGAAGAACGAGAAAGAAGAAGAAAATATATTCAAATAAATAATATTTCAAATTTAATAAACTCTTCTGAACCATCGATTAAAACATATAATATTGAAGATATAGATTTAATGACAGGTAAAGAATTTGAAGTTTTTTTAGAAGAACTATTCAATAAACTAGGATATAATACTAAATTAACTAAATTATCAGGTGATCAAGGAGGTGACTTGATAATAGAAAGAGAAATAAAAACTGTAGTTCAAGCTAAAAGATATTCAAAAAGGGTAACAAATACCGCTGTACAAGAAGTGATAGGTGCAAAAAAATATTATGAGGCTAGTAGAGCGATGGTAATAACAAATAATTATTTTACAAAATCTGCTAAGAAATTAGCGAGAGTTAATGATGTTGAATTATGGAATAGAGATGTTCTTATAGAAAAATTAAAACTACTTTAATAATATTTATTATAAATATATAAAGCTATTTTTAAAAAATCTATACTATGATTGCACTGCGAAAAGTCTAAAATAATTCAAAACGAACCTAATTCACGAAAATATTACTAAAACAAAGCCTTTAAATCTGGGCATCCATGCTTAAATATGATATAATTAGAGTATCATAAAGCTATGGAGTGATAATCGTGTTTAAACCCTTTGAAGAAGATGAAAATGTTGCTTTTGGTGATTTTGACTTCAATTTACCCCAGAGTCT
>CAZYRX010000109.1:0-3752 GCA_964649895.1 uncultured Halanaerobium sp. | reverse complement strand
TGAAAATAATTATCTTTTAATAACACTATATTTTTGATATCATTATTATAGAATAAATAGCTTTAAAATTCTTTTTGAGGAGATGGTTTTATGATCATTGCTGTACCTAAAGAGATTAAAAATAATGAGAACAGAGTTGCTTTAACTGCTTCTGGAGTAGAAGTGCTGAAAAAATCAGGCCACAGTGTATTAATTGAAGAAGGGGCCGGACGCGGCAGCGGTATTGCTGATGAAGACTATCTAAACTCTGGAGCAGAAATTTGTGCTGACAAAGAAGAACTGTTTGCCAAAGCAGATATGATCATCAAGGTAAAAGAACCACTTGAAGAGGAATATGATTTATTCAAAGAAGGGCAGATTTTATTTACATATTTACATCTGGCAGCAGATAAAGAGTTAACAGAAGCATTGAAAAAAAATAAAGTTACAGCTCTTGCATATGAAACCGTTCAGAAGGAAGATGGATCTCTACCTCTTTTAAGTCCGATGAGCGAAGTTGCAGGAAGATTGGCAGTCCAGGCTGCAGCCGCTTATCTGGAAAAACCTAAGGGTGGCAGGGGAGTTCTTTTAAGTGGAGTTCCAGGTGTAAAACCTGCTAAAGTAGTCATCATTGGGGGAGGCATAGTAGGCCGGAATGCGGCTAAAATAGCTCTGGGTATGGGAGCAGATGTAACGGTATTAGATATAAAACATTCTAAAATGCGCTATATTGATGATATTTTCCAGGGAAGAATCAAAACCACAATGTCAAATCATGCCCATGTGGCAGAAGAGGTAAAAGATGCAGATGTAGTTGTTGGTGCAGTACTGATTCCTGGCGGAAAAGCACCTAATCTTTTAACCGAAGAAATGATCAAAACAATGGCAGCAGGAACAGTTGTGGTTGATGTTGCAATTGATCAGGGTGGATGTATTGAAGGGACTTATCCCACCACCCATGATAATCCGGTTTATACAAGATATGATGTTATCCATTATTCTGTTGCAAATATGCCTGGAGCTGTTGCAAGAACTTCAACATTTGCTTTAACTAATGCTACTTTACCATATATAGAAAAAATTGCAGATAACGGCTTTAAAAATGCTATGCTTGCTGATTATTCACTTGCTAAGTCTTTAAATGTCTATCAGGGTGAGATTGTCTACAAGGGAGTTGCAGAAGCTTTTGCAGAAGATAATATAAATCTTGATGAGATATTAAATAAATGGAGAAATTGATTCGGAGGTTATCATAAATGGGCTTACTTTCTAACAGACCCGCCTGGCTCGAAATCGATCTAGGTGCTTTAAAACATAATTACGATATTATTCGCAGTAAAATTCCTGAGCAGACAAAGATTGCAGCAGTTGTAAAAGCTGATGCATATGGTCATGGTGCTGTAGTCACTGCAAAAAAATTAAGTGAATGGGGTGCTGAGTATCTCTGTGTAGGAAGCCCTGGAGAAGGAATTGAATTAAGAGAGGCTGGCATTGAACGGCCAATCATAGTATTGGCTGAAGTTTTAGAAGAACAATATCCAGATATTGTTAAAGGAAATCTAATTCAGACTGCAGCAAGTTTTAAAACTTTAAGAGAGTTAAATAATACAGGAAAAAAAGCGGGTTTTGTTATTTCTGTACATCTTAATTTTGACACAGGTATGGGCAGGATTGGATTCCTGCCTGAAGAATTAATGGGAGCTTTTGCAGCAGCTGAAAAATTGAAATATATTAAAGTTGAAGGGTTATTTTCTCACCTGGCCCGAGCAGATGAAGGTGATAAAGAATTTGCCTATCAGCAGCTTGCTCTTTTTAATAAAACAATAAAAAAAATAGAGGATGCAGGATATAACATACCACTTAAACACCTTGCAAACAGTGCTGCAGTAATTGATCTGCCAGAATTTGCAATGGATATGGTGAGACCTGGTATTATGCTTTATGGTTTGCTGCCTTCAGAGGAACTGATCAAAGAAGCTGATTTAAAGCCAGTTCTTTCTTTTAAAAGTAGGATTGTACAGCTGAGAGAATTGGATGCTGGATCAGCTATAAGTTATGGTTCAACATATATAACCGAAGAAAAAGAAAAACTCGCAGTTTTACCTGTTGGCTATAAAGATGGTTATCCCAGACTGCTTTCTAATCAGGGCGAAGTTTTAATAAATGGCAAAAGAGCACCAATAAGAGGCAGGATCTGTATGGGACAGATAATTGTTGGGGTTAATAATGTAGAAGATGTTAAAGTTGGAGATGAGGTTGTCCTTATTGGAGAACAGCAGGGGGAAAGCATTACTGCTTCAGAAATTGCAGATCTTACAAATACGATAAACTATGAGATTGTATGTAATTTAAGCAGCAGACTTGAAAAAGTATATATTTAACTTGAATTTAAAATTTCACTGTAATATAATTATCTTAACATATAAATAGCCAATTTTATAAAACTGAGAAGGGCATTAGTAGAAATTTCAATTGAATATATTTAGAGAGCTGATGGTCGCTGTAAATCAGCCAATTGAATTTTTGAATCCGGCCTGGAGTTGTGGAGAAGAAAGCATATTGTTATTAATCTTCACCGGTGGAGACCGTTAAAACTTTTTAAGCGGCATAATTATGCTATTAGGGTGGCACCACGGGAAAATCTCGTCCCTGTTCAGGGGAGGAGTTTTTTGTTTTTTAGAGTAAATTTTTCAGTTTTTGTTCATAGAGTATCTTTTATGTTTTTTGTTTTTTAGAAAATATAAAATTGTACAGAGAGCATTAATATTATAATGAAACTAGCTGGGGTTTTTAAATATTTTTTAAGATTGTCAAATAAATTTTAATAGGAGGAAGTTAAAATGTTAGACATGAGATTTATAAGAGAAAATCCGGAAATTGTAGAAGAGGCACTAGAAAAGCGAAATATGGAATCACCCATTCCAGAGTTTCAGAAGCTAGATGACAAAAGGCGTGATCTTTTGTACGAAGCTGAACAACTCAAACATGAACGCAATGTTAATTCTGATAAAATCGGAGAATTAAAAAGGAATGGTGAAGATGCTTCAGATCTGATCAAAAAAATGCAGGAAGTATCTGCTAGGATCAAAGAACTTGACCAGCAGGTTAGTGTAGTAGAAAAAAAGTTGGATGATATACTGCTTGCTATACCAAATATTCCACATGATTCTGTACCTGTGGGTACAGATGAAGAAGACAATGAAGAAGTAAAAACATGGGGTGAACCAAGAGAATTTGATTTTGAATATAAGGCTCACTGGGATATTGGTGAAGATCTCGATATTTTAGATTTTGAGAGAGGTGGCAAAGTAACTGGTACCAGATTTACTTTTATGAAAGGCGCGGGTGCCAGACTTGAAAGAAGTTTAATCAATTTTATGCTCGACCTGCATACTGCAGAACATGGTTATAAAGAGGTTTTTCCACCATTTATTGCAAATGCAGACAGTATGACAGGAACAGGCCAGCTGCCGAAGTTCAAAAAAGATATGTTCAAACTTGAAAACCACGATTATTACTTAATACCTACTGCAGAGGTTCCGGTAACTAACCTCTACAGAGATGAAATTCTTGATGCAGAAGAACTGCCTCAGTATTTATGTGCATATAGCGCCTGTTTTAGAGCAGAAGCCGGTGCACATGGTAGGGATACAAGGGGAATAATCAGACAGCATCAGTTTAACAAAGTTGAAATGGTTAAATTTGTTAAACCAGAAGATTCCTATTCTGAATTAGAAAAAATAACAGCAGATGCAGAAGAAGTTTTGAAGAAA
>CAZYRX010000108.1:0-3763 GCA_964649895.1 uncultured Halanaerobium sp. | reverse complement strand
TCAGGTAATTGTGGAGAACATTCTTGACTCAGGTGCCGATGTTGTTGCTACTAGAGATTTACCAAAAAAAATACATGTTTAAAGTAATGTTGTTATAAGGGGGTTAAGTCAGTGAAACTTAAGAACAAAAAATTAGCAATGTTAATTGGACCAGGTTATGAAGACTTAGAATTTTGGGTAGTTTATATGCGTATGATCGAAGAAGGCGCAGAAGTTGATGTAATAGGAGTAGAAAAAGATGTTGAATATTCAAGTAAGCACGGTTGTTTAAAAAGAAAAGCTGACTATACTGCTTCTGAGGTCTTAGATAAAGATTATGATGGAGTTTTAGTTCCAGGTGGATGGACTCCAGATAAAATAAGAAGAGATGAAGATATAGTAGAACTAGTTAGAAAAAATTATGAAGAAGGTAAAATTATTGGTTTAATTTGTCATGCAGGTCTTGTTGGAATATCAGCTGGTATTGTTGATGGTAAAGCGACTGGATCTCTTGGTATTAAAGATGATGTTGAAAATGCAGGCGGAACCTGGGTAGATGAAGCTGCATTTAGAGATGGTAATATTGTTTGGGGCAGAGTAGTTAAGGATATCCCAGATTACTGTCGCGAATTAGTTGCAGCGCTTTCAGAATAAAACCAAAGTTAATACTTTGGACAGCTTTGTACTAAAATCTATTCAATTAACAAATTAATATTATTATGAGAATAGTCTTTATTCATTATAAATAATTTAGTGGATAAGGGCTATTCCTGATTTTTTTAATAATTCTTGGTTAATTATACATATTTGAATTATGTTCAGTTTATAGCACATTAGTTAAATATATTACTTGTTAAAATTAATATAATATCAATTTAATATTTGTTTATTTATACAAAAAAATCTATTTTATGGATTTTAGATGTTTGATTATTCAAGAAATATATGATAAAATATATAGGGTAAGTAGGGTTTTTATCTTTAATCACAAACCCAAAAAATTTTTGTCTTCTCATGCAGAAAATACTTAAAAAGAATATAAAAAGTTTATAGATTAACTTTAAATTTCAATTATTTAAAAAATTGTAATATTAACAACTTTAAAAATATAAAATTAATATTATAATATTCTATAGAATATTATAAATTTTAATACAGTTATTTATAATATCATTTTTCAAATATTTAAGGTGTTATAAATTAGTTCAATATTTACAATAATTTAAAAAAGGGAGGACAATATTTATGAAGAAAAAATTAGTTAACAATCCAGACAATGTAGTTGAGGAAATGGTAGAGGGTATAGTAATGGCGGATCCAGACAAGCTTGAAAAAATTGATGACTATAATATAGTTATCAGAAAGAGCAGCCCTAATGAAAAAGTAGCTCTTGTAAGTGGTGGTGGAAGTGGACACGAGCCAACACATGCAGGCTATGTAGGTGAAGGTATGCTTGATGGCGCTATTGCTGGAGATGTTTTTACTTCTCCTACTCCTGATGCTGTATTTGAAGCAGTTAAAGCTGTTGATGGTGGCAAAGGTGTATTACTGGTAATTAAAAACTACACTGGAGATGTTATGAACTTCGAAATGGCCGAAGAAATGGCTGAAGCCGAAGGAATAGAAGTAGATCATGTTGTAGTAAATGATGATGTTGCTGTAGAAGACAGCCTTTATACTACAGGAAGACGTGGTGTTGCTGGTACAATTTTTGTTCATAAAATAGCTGGAGCTAAAGCAGAAGCTGGTGCTGATCTTGCAGATGTTAAAGAAGTTGCAGAAAAAGTTATTGCTAATGTAAGAACTAAAGGTATGGCGCTTTATCCATGTAGAGTTCCTTCTGCAGAAGAATCAACATTTACTTTAGATGAAGATGAAATAGAACTAGGTATCGGTATTCATGGTGAACCAGGTACTGAAAGAACAGAAGTTATGAAAGCTGATGAAGTTGTAGATGAACTTCTTGGTAGTGTTATCGAAGATATTCCTTATGAAGAAGGAGACGAAGTTGCATTAATGGTAAATGGTATGGGTGGAACTCCATTAATGGAATTATTTGTTGCAAATAGACGTGCAAATCAAATATTAGAAGAAAAAGGAATTAAGATTCATAAAACATTTGTAGGAGAATATATGACATCACTAGAAATGGCAGGAGTTTCTCTAACATTGCTTAAATTAGATGATGAAATGAAAGAATTATTAGATGCACCTACAGAAATAAATATAATGAAATAATACTCATTATATCTTAAGGAGGATTTACTTGTGTCTGAAAAAAGCAAAAAAATTGTAAATAAAATAGCCGATGTTATCATAGATAACAAAAAGAAGCTTACTAAATTAGATTCTGCTATTGGTGATGGTGACCATGGTATAAATATGGCAAGAGGTTTTAAAAAGATAAAAGAGAAAATAGATGGCAATAACTATGAATCTGATAAGGATTTAATGAAGGATATTGCCATGACATTGATTTCAACAGTAGGTGGTGCTTCAGGACCATTATATGGTACTGCTTTTCTAAATGTGAGTAAAATAGTTCCTGATGCAGAATATGACCTTGATTCAGCAATAGAAATCGGTGAAGCTGCAGTTGAAGGAGTTCAGAAAAGAGGAAAAGCAGAAGAAGGAGAAAAAACAATGCTGGATACATTAATTCCAGCACTAAGATCACTTAAAGAAAGCAAAGAAAATGGTGATGATTTAGAGACTGCTCTAAAGAAATGTAAAGAAACTGCCCATGAAGGTATGAAAAACACAATACCAATGCAGGCAACAAAAGGTAGAGCAAGTTATCTTGGTGAAAGAAGTATCGGTCACCAGGATCCAGGAGCTACTTCAAGTTACTTAATTATAAAAACAATTGTTGAAGAATTATACTAGTTGATTGGAGTGAATAAATGGTTAGTATATTAATAGTTTCTCACAGTCAGGAAATAGCTAAGGGTACAAAAGAATTAGCCGAACAAATGAAACAGGGTGATATTCAAATCAAAGCAGTTGGAGGTACTCAGGACGGGGATATTGGCACTGATCCTGATGCCATAGAAGCTGCAGTAAATGAACTTGAAAAATCTGATGGTCTGATCATTTTGGCTGACCTTGGAAGTGCTGTAATGAGTGTGAACATGGTTCTAGATTGGCTTGATGATGAAGTAAAAGAAAATATAGTTTTAGCAGATGCACCAGTTGTAGAAGGTGCTGTTATTGCAGCTATTGAGTCAAGTATGGGTAATTCTCTCGAAGATATTTTGACTTCTATAGAATCTGCTGAAATAATAAAGAAAAATTAGTTGATAATCTATTAATAAAAAACTAAATAAGAGTTATATAAAGGTGAGTCGGAGCTATCTGATTCACCTTTTTTCATTTAATACTTTAATTATTTTGAAAATTATGTTGACAATCATAAACGGATACTATATAATCATAATTGAACATAAACAAAAACAAACAAACAAATAAATAAATTTTAAATCTTGAAATCGAAGCAGATATTTTTTAATAGTTTTTAATTCAGAAAAATTTGAAAGGATGATTAAATTGCCAATTGAGCAAACAGTAAAAATCACTAATCGTACAGGACTTCATGCAAGACCAGCTTCTGAGTTGGTTAAAAAAGCAGGTAATTTCGATTCAAAAATTGAAATTATTTTTGAAGGTAAAGAGGTAAATGCAAAAAGTATCATGGGTGTGATGAGCCTTGGTGTAACAAGGGATAACGAAATAATACTTAAAGCAGATGGTGAAGATGCTTCAGATGCTCTTCAAGAACTGGTAA
>CAZYRX010000107.1:0-3860 GCA_964649895.1 uncultured Halanaerobium sp. | reverse complement strand
GGGGAGCTTTTTTTCTTGACAAAAATAAAATAATAGAATATAATGTGACTAAGAAGTCATATGACTTAAAAGTCATAATTTTTCCGAAAATTAAAATAATATAAATAATCTTTATAAGAATAAGAAGGTGTTCATATGCCAAAACAGACTTTTTTTAATTTATCAGTAGAAAAAAAGCAGAGAATTCTAGCTGCTGGAAAAGAAGAATTTGCTGCACATCCATATTTGAAAACAAGTATTAATAGAATTATAGAAAAAGCAGATATATCTAAAGGTAGTTTTTATCAGTATTTTGAGAATAAGAAAGACTTATATAAATATATTATTGATCAGGCATCAGAAGAAAAGATGAAATTTCTGAATCAAAAAATAAATGATTATCAAGAGTTAGCTTTTTTTGAACTGCTGAGAGAATTATTTGTTGCCAGTATTCAGTTTAAAAATGCCTACCCAGAATTTTCCGAAATTGGAGATCGCCTTTTATCAGGAAGAAATGAATCACTTAAAGAAGAAATTTATTCAGAAAGCAAACCTAAAAGTAATGAGTTTTTTGAAAATATTATTCAAAAAGGTATAAAAAAAGAAGAACTTGACTCAAATATTGATGTAAAATTTACAGCTCATATGCTAACAGACTTTTCAATAAGCATAGTAAATTATTTTTTTGAAAATCATAATCCCGAAGATTTGGAAGAAATAATGGATTATGTGGATAAAATGCTTTATATAATGAAAAATGGTATTTCCAGGGGGGAAAACTAATGGCTTTAGTAAAATTAGTTGGGCTAAAAAAGACTTATCAGCAGGGAAAAATTGCAGTACCTGCACTTAGAGGAATCGATATGGAAATTGAATCAGGAGAGTTCACAACAATTTTTGGGCCATCTGGTTCTGGCAAAACAACTCTTTTGAATATGATCGGTTGTCTTGATAGGTCTACAGCTGGGGAAATTATTTTTGACGGTCACTCCATAAATAATTTAAGTAATAAAGAACTTGCAGAAATAAGAAGACATAACCTGGGATTTATTTTTCAGAGTTATAATTTGATTCCAGTTCTGACTGCATATGAAAATGTCGAGTTTGCAATTAGATTGATTGATAAACACAGTAAAAAAGAAAGAAGAGAAAAAGTTATAAACCTGCTTGAGGAAGTGGGACTTGGTGATCTTGTTGAGAGAAGGCCAAATGAACTTTCAGGGGGACAAAAACAGCGTGTAGCAGTAGCTCGTGCTCTGATCAAAGAACCAAAACTGGTTCTGGCGGATGAACCAACAGCAAATCTTGATTCCGAAACCAGTCAGGAAGTGCTGGAAATAATGCAGAAAATGAATAAAGAATTGAATACTACTTTCATCTTTTCTACTCATGATCCTCAGGTAATGGACTATGCCAATCGTTTAATAGAAATAAAAGATGGTATGATAAGCAGAGAACAGAGGAGGGATTAATATGTTTCTCTTCCGTATGGCTTTGAAAAATTTAAATAGGCACAGGCGGAGAACTTTTATTACAGCACTGATAATAGCTTTTGCAGTTTTAATATATATTTTAACAGAAGGCTTAATGATAGGTATGACTGAAATGTCATTTTCTAATATTATTAACTTAGAAAGTGGTCACCTACAGGTAGCTAATCAAAAATACTGGGGTGAAAGAAAAGAACTTCCTTTGAAAAATTTAATTGAGCCATCAGAAGAAATAGAAAGAAAAATAGAAGCTCTCTCAGGTCTTCAAGCTTATACTGAGCGCTTGAATTTTTCTGTAAATCTTAATAATGGTATTGATGAACTACCTGTTAAAGGTGTCGGCATTAATCCCGAGCAGGATGGTGCAGTATTTGAACTGCAGAAACACTTGATTGAAGGGAGAATGCCGCAGGCAGAGAGCAGCGAAATTATTATGGGGGCAAAGCTTGCAGAGTTGATGGACTTTGAGCTCGGTGATTATGCAGTAATGCTGATCAGAACTCCAGATAAAACTTTTAATACTATAGATGGTGAGATTGTTGGCTTATTTAATACTCCACACCCAGCTCTTAATGAAAATAATGTTTTCATACCGCTTTCAACAGCCCAATCGAGGCTGGATATTGATAATAAGATAACACATTATGTTATAAGAATGAATAGTCAGGATAGAGGACTTGAAGCTGCAGCAGAATTGGATAAAAATTTAGAAGCTCCACTAGCAGCATATTCCTGGAAAGATACTGCCGAAAGTCTTGTTACAATGGTGGAAATGCAGACAATTGAAACTCAGGTAATTTTGGCTATTATCTTAACTTTAGCTGCTGTTGGGATTATTAATACAATAATTTTAGCAGCCCTGGAACGAATGGAAGAACTTGGTATGATGAAAGCTTTAGGCTTACACGAAAGAGAAATCATATATATATTCATGGGAGAAGCAGCTGGGATCGGATTTATCGGAGGTATAATGGGAATAATTATGGGGTCTATTGGATTGTGGATTTTTAATTATTATGGAATGGATATTTCAACATTTACAGGTGGTGGAGATATCACATATGGTTTTCCAATAAGTGGAACTGTTTATGCTGGTTGGGAACTTTCTTCATTTATATTTGTATTTGCATATGGAATGGTAATTTCGATATTAGCCAGTTTCTTTCCTGCTTTTTGGGCTGCTCGAAAAGATCCTGTAAAAGCAATTTATCACCGCTGAGGAGGCTTGAAAAAATGAGACTTTTAATTAATATAGCTTTTAAAAATTTATTCAGAAATAAATTAAGAACAGGGGTTTCTATTTTAGCTGTTGCCTTTGCAGTGATGGTAATTGTTTTTGCCAGAGGCTTATTAGATGGAATGATAGACTCTACTTACTCTCTTTATGTCCATTATGATACCGGACATATTAAAATTATTAATGAAGAATATCAGCAAAAACAAAAATTGCTTTCTTTAAATTACACTGTAAATGGCTTGGAAGATAAAAGTTTAACTGAAATGCAGAAAGATTTAACAGAGATCGAAGGTATAGAGATGGTAGTACCTCGTTTAAAATTCGGCTCTGCAGTTAGTACTGATGAAGAACTGGTTAAAATGCTGAGCTGGGGAGTTAATGGTGAAAAAGAATTAGCCTTTACCAATATTGAGAGAGAAATTGTTGAAGGAAGAATGGTAGAATCAGGAAAAAGGGAGCTGCTGGTAGGTTCAAAACTTTTAAACAAACTCGATAAAGATGTCGGAGAAAGAGTGACAATGGTTTATACAACCGCTTTTAGTTCTTTTCAGGGAGCAACCTTTGATATTGTTGGTAAAATTGAAAGCAATTTACCTCTTCTAAATGAAGATGTTGTTTTTATGCCTTTAGATACCGCTCAAGAACTGCTTTACCTTGATGATGAAGTAACTGAGCTGCTGCTTGTCACAGAAGATAGAAATTCAGCAGCGGTTTATCTGCCGCAGGTTGAAGAGTATATAAATCAACATGGAGGTAATCAATATCTTGTTCAGAGCTGGAGAGAGGGTAGTTCTTTTATTCAGCTTCTGGAAATGTCTGAAGTCATCTATAATTTTGTATATATTTTCTTAGTATTGCTTGCTTCAATTGTTGTAATTAATACCATGGTTATGATTGTAAAAGAAAGAACACAGGAAATAGGTATGATGAGTGCTCTTGGTCTTAAAGGTAGTGAGATTTTAAAACTATTTATGCTCGAAGGTTCAGCAATTGCTGTGATTGGCAGCTTTATAGGAGCAATTTCTGGTGGTATACTGACATATTATCTCTCAGGTGTTGGTTTTGATTATAGTGCTGCATTTGAAGATATAGATGTTTTGATGAATCCTATTATTTATCCAACATTTAAATTTGAACATATGATAATGGCTTTT
>CAZYRX010000106.1:0-3891 GCA_964649895.1 uncultured Halanaerobium sp. | reverse complement strand
TGAGCAGGTTACCAGTTCAAGTCTGGTCATCAGCTCCATTGATATTTAGGAAGTCTAATTTAGGCTTCTTTTTTTATTTTAGATATAAATTATTTAAACTGCTTACAGAGCCTTTACTAGAGGTAATGTGAGCAGTTTTTTTGTTTTTAAACACAGAAGATTTATCAGTTTAATAATGTCATTCTTTTCAATTAACTTAGATATAGAGTAATGGCATCTGGGTGCCATCTATCATGCAGTGCTGATACCATAGGGGATCAACAAGAACTAGAACTATTACTAGAACTAGAACTAGAACAAGAACAAACACTAAAACAATAAAAAGAAAAAATATATAAAAAAGAAAAAAATAATCTAATGCTGATGAATCTACTGATTTGTTTTTTTTACTTTATTTCCAAATTATTCTATGATATACTTAATTTAGTATAAAAATAGAAGAGGAGGAAAATTAATGCATAATAATTTTGACATAACAGCCCATAATTATGATTTTGTTTTTAAAGATTCTTTTAATCTTTTCAAAAATAATATTGCTGATTTTCTAATGATGGAACTGCCTGGAATTGTTTCCTATCTTGAAACTGAATTTACTGAAGTTAAAACAAATACAGAGAGAATGGATTTGAATTTCATACTGGAAGACGGATCAATATTACATCTGGAAGAGGAGATAGAAATATCAGTTAATGACTTAATTCGCTTTGCCAGTTATGATTTAAAGTTATATAATAGATATAGAGACAAGATTCGGACTATAATTTTATGCATTAAAGGATATCCAGCTTTAGAGGCAGGTTTTAACTGCAGCAGTTTGAGTTATAATACAACTGTTGTTAATATGTCTGATAAAGATGGAAAAAAGAAACTGAAAGAATTAAAAGAGAAGATAGAGAATAAGGAACAAATAAATTATCTGGATTTGATCTTTTTACCATTGATGAACAGTGACAAAAAAATGGTTAAGCGGGTTAAAAAAACTATTGAGCTGGAAGAAAAATTAGATGTAGAACAAAACCTTAGGAATAAAATAGTAGCTCTAACTATTGTTTTATGTGATAAATTTTTAAACAATAAAGATATGTCAGAACTCTGGGAGGAATATAAAATGGTAAAATTTTTTAAATATGTGGAAGAACAGGGCAAAAAAGAAGGGAAATTAGAGGGCAAACAAGAAGAAGCAATTTTAATTCTGATTCGGCAAATTAAAGCTAAATTTGGTGAAGTAGATAATGAGATTATTAATTTGATCAAAGATGCTGAGCTAAATAAAATTGAAGATTTAAGTGAAAAAATAGTAACTACAAATTCTGAAAAAGAACTATTGGATTTTTTGAAACAGTGATTAAATTAACCAGGGCTTTAGATGCAAAAATTAATTTAAATCCTAATCGAAAAAGTAAAGCTAAAATTGAAAGGTCTAAACAGGTTTGATAGATGCCTGTTCTACCTTTAATAATCCAAAGTATTATTATCATTAAAATTCAAACTTAATTGATTTTTTTTGATAGCATCATTTTCTCTTTTGATAGCTACTTTTAAAAACTCATTTCTGAGTTTATCAATTGTTGATCTATCTTTTATTTCTATTGTGTAACCATCATTTATGCTCTGATATGAAAAATCATCAATACTTTTGTCTAATTTTGTAATAATTCCGTTTAAATATAAGCGAGTTTTATTACGGATATATTTTTTTGTTTCAGCATTATCCCAAATGTCCCAGATGCTTATTATATTTTCAAGAATATCTGACTCAATATCCAGAATGATTTCATCATTTTCCATTATGTTATTAAGATTCCCCAGAAAAGATCCAAAATTGCTTTTTAGCCTTTTATAAAATACTAATTCACCATATTTATCAGTGTTACCGGAACTATCAATTGGGATTAAATAAAGCGGTGCTATAACATTATCTTCCGAGAGATTCATAACTTTTATCTCGTTTTCTAAATTAATTTCAGAATTTAAATCATCTAAATCTATGAAATTTAAATATAAAACTTTGTCTTTTTCCACAAAATATGAGGTTGAAGGAAGATTAATATCCTCATTAAGTAAATTTCTTAAATTTTTTTGCATTCCAATAATAGTTTCAGTAAATTCATTGAGATAATCATTTTTCATAAAATTATAATTTAAGAGACCACTATAATCATCTGCTTTTATACCAAAACTTTCAGAAATCAACTCTGCATTATAAACTAAAAAAGAAACAGCCTGTTGAGTTGATCTTGAATCATGATCATCGAGATTAAAACACTGATTTTTACACTCTACAATTAAATATTTTTTAAACTTTTCATTTATTAATATAACTTCTGGTTTTGGATTATCAATAAATTTGATATCATTTCTATTTAAAATATTAACATGTCTAGGAGGTAAAGGTAATTCTGGTTCAATAACAAGAATTTCATAGCCTTTATAATTAAAATATGGATTTATCCAGCTTTCTTTACCATTGAGAGACATCCATAATAATAAATTTAATTGCATTAAAGGATTATTTTCTAAAGAAACATTAATCATGACTTTAGCCCTCCCTTAACAAAACTTTTTTCAAGAAGTTTTTCATATTTTTCATCCCCAATATAAACATTAAAGTTCGGCTCTAAAAAAGTTTGGATATTTGTAATAAATCTATTAATTGTGTTTCCACAGACTCCTTCAGGCAAAATTAGTACAAATTGTCCGGGGGTTAACTCCAAAAAGACTTCTTTCCAGAGATGAAGGTCCAGTCCATATATGTGGAATTTCTTTTCAGAAAGCTGAAGCGGCTCTCCCCAAAGCCTAAAATTTTTGTTTCTCTGCTGAAAAATTTTGTAAATAAAGTTTTTAAAGACTGTTATATCAAGTTTATCTTCAAATTCAATGATTACAGGACTACCTTTTATTGTATAACCACTGCTTTTAAAGTCATGAGTTTTTTGAGTCAGCCATGATTTTTCCTCTAATAATTTATTTAAATAACTATAATTATCAAGAAGAAATTTTATATTATGATGTAAATCTATAAAACTACGACTACGATTGGTTATTTTCCCATTATTATAGAGATCAATACCTCCCCCGCTTTTAGCAGGTATTCTAAGCATGTGAATTGAGTTTGTAGCTGCCCAATATTTCATTTTTCTTAATTCAGGTAATATTTTATTTACATTATTTATACTTTCGCTTAAATTGAAATCTTTATGAGTTTCAATATTTTTTAAATCTTCGACTAGTTCTTCAGGTTTTTTTTCACTAATAATATTTTTATCTATATTAGTTACCAATTCACTATCATATTTCATTTTCAATTTGACATAGCGATAATCATTAAAATTACTTTTAATATGATTATAGAAATTATAATAAAATGAATCTGTCAGCCATAAAGTATCAAGAAGAGGTGTATTTTGAATAATTTTAATCAATTTGTTTTCAATAATATCTGTGGTTCTTGTTGAATAAAAAATAAAGTAGCGATCATTAAAGCTTTCAATCCAGGCGGCTGGTTTGTTTTCCTCCTGATTATCATCAATTTCTAAAATATCGCCAGATAATTTAGAAATATCAAAGTGATTTTCAATTTCAGCTAAAAAATCCTTCTTTTTGTTTGAACTGGAAGTTTCAACTAAATATGACTTAAGAAGAGGAGATTTAGTTTTATGCTGGTCCAGTTCATCTTTCTTTTCAGCTGAATGGGTATTAAAATAATTAAATAATTCTTTTTTTGATTTATAATAGCTCATTATTATCTCCCCTTTCTGATATTACTATTTTAATTATAATACATTTGTTTGTTGAAAACAAGAAAAATATCAATAAAATATTTGCTATAATCCTAAATTATTCCAATAGTTGTAATTGTTTTTACAATTGACTAAGTAATTGATAAAATAA
>CAZYRX010000105.1:0-4017 GCA_964649895.1 uncultured Halanaerobium sp. | reverse complement strand
ATCATCTAATCAATATTCCCTGTTCAAGCAGTTTAACAGAAGAGGAAGTAGAAATTGTGGTAGAATGGTTAAAAGAATTTAAAGCCTGAGATAGTAGACATAAATTTATTTAAGAATAATATTATTAAGAGAAAGCTGGGGTAATATGCAGAAAGATTTCCATTTTTGTGCTGTTTACGTTCTCTGCAGATTGGCTGGTATGGAAAGTTCTTATGCTGAAAAAACTGCTTATGCTTCACAACAGGTTGATGATGCTGTCTATCAACATGCTTTAAAATTTGAAAATGGAGATGTTTTTCATCAAACTCAGACTGCCCATAAAGAATTGAGTGTTTTAAAAAGCTCAGATATGAATCTATCATTTAATATCTGGCTTCCTTTTCACTTTTTGCCGGCTGGAACAGCTAGTGAAGACCCCTATATAACAGAAGCTGAGTCAAAAACAATTCAACTTTTAAAAGAAAAGGTAATAAAAGCTGGAAATAAAGCATCTGGAATTCACCAGCTCGGTATATTCCTGCATCTTTATGCAGATACATACAGTCATCAGGGATTTAAAGGCTTTTATGATAAATCGAATTTTATCAAACTGACTGAAGGTGTTAAGAAACTAAAGTTAAAGGATAAGTTTTTAAAGTTTGCAGTTATTAACATGCCTAATCTTTTTCCTATCGGTCATCTTTTAGCAGTGAAAAACCCTGATATTCCCTATGCTGAGTGGAAATATCAAAAAAGAGGCTCTCTGCATCAAGTAAATAATTTAGAAGAAAGATTTATACCGGCTGTAGAAAATATATTTGCATTTATCAAAGAATTTTTAGCTGAAAATACAGAGTATGGAACTCCAGCAGATGCAGATGTTTTAAAGAACCGTATGTCTAAAATAAGGGAAACACTTGAATATCAGGCTTTTCTTGAAGCTAGATATCAGAACTGGCTTGATAAAATTCATAATAATTTCTTTGAGTTCGAAGATTTTAATCAGCTGGATAAAACTTTAAATTATGATGATCGAGCCTGGTTTAAAAAGGCAGTAAAAGCAGTAAAAGTTCCAAGATGTTCTTTTGAAGGACTGAAAAACAGAGCCTATAATTATCACAGCTTTTATAAAAAAGATGGTTTTGAACAGTCAGACTGGACCTTATACATGAAAGCAGCTGCTGAACATAAATTCAGGGTGCTGCATCAGATTTTACCTGAAGCAGGTTTAACTGTCAGCTGATTTAAATTCTTGTTTTATTTAATATTATCTTCTTTGTAGTCAAGCAGTAGAGGAGTTGATTTAAATGATTGAAAAAATATACAGATTTTACAGCAGAAAAAGGTTGATTATTTTAGACTTAATTTTGATCAATTTGGCAATGTTTCTAAGCTTTATGATGCGTTTTGATGCAGAATGGCCAAATTATATTCAAATTCGCTACTTTTATTATTTAACTTTAATCTCTCTAATCTATTTAATTTTTTCTAACTTATACAATTCGATGTGGAAATATGCCAGTATCGCAGAATTATACTCGATTATAAAAACAACCGTACTCATAAATCTTACATATATCATACTACTATATTTTTTAAACATAGCATTTCCACGCAGTATAATTCTTATCAATTCGATGGCCACCTTGATTCTTCTGGGAGGTTCACGCTTTGCTTTAAGGACGATCAGAGAATATTTAATCCGCAAAAATGGAACTAATTCTGATGCAAGGGTTAGAGCCCTGATCATTGGAGCAGGAGATGCAGGAGAAATCATAGTCCGTGAAATGAATAAACACCCAGAAATGGGAATCAGTGTTGTTGGTCTGATAGATGATGACCCTGCAAAACAGCATTTAGAAATTCACGGCCACAAAGTGCTCGGCACAAGAGAGGATATACCAAAATATATCAAAAAATTCGATGTGCATGAGGTAGTAATAGCTATTCCCTCTGCAGATGGTAATACCATCAAAGAGCTCTATGAACTAAGCAATCAAAAAACAGTAAGGGTAAAGATCGTACCAGGTGTTTATGAAATCTTAAATGGAGATGTTAATTTAAGCCAGATCAGAGAAGTTAAAGTAGAGGACCTTCTGCGCAGAGATCCGGTTGATTTAAAAACAGAAGAGATTTCTGAATACTTAAGAGATAGGACAGTACTGGTATCAGGTGGTGGAGGCTCGATCGGTTCTGAAATATGCCGCCAGATTGCAAACTTCAATCCTGAAGAAATAATCATTTTTGATATAAATGAGAACAGCACCTATTTTTTAGAGCTGGAACTTAAAAATAGATTTCCACATCTAAATATTACACCGATAATAGGCAGCATCCGTGATAAAGGCAAACTGGATCAGGTCTTTTCAGAATATAAACCTGAGGTTGTTTTTCATGCAGCAGCTCATAAACATGTGCCGCTCATGGAGAGCAGTCCTGAAGAAGCTGTTAAAAATAATATACTCGGCACCAAAAAACTGGCAGAAACAGCCGATCATTATCAGGTGAAAAGATTTGTGCTTGTATCTACAGATAAGGCTGTCAATCCCACCAATGTGATGGGAGCCAGCAAAAGAGCTGCCGAAATGATCATTCAGTCATTGAGCAAAAAAAGCAAAACAAAGTTTATGGCAGTTCGTTTTGGCAATGTACTCGGCAGTCAAGGTAGTGTGATTCCTATCTTTAAAAGACAGATAGCAAATGGTGGCCCATTAACAGTAACCCATGAAGATATCACAAGGTATTTTATGACAATTCCCGAAGCAGCCCAACTTGTCATCCAGGCAGGGGCCTTAGGTAAAGGTGGTGAGGTGTTTATTCTTGATATGGGTGAACCTGTTCGAATCAAAGAACTGGCAGAAGACTTAATAACCCTCTCTGGTCTAACACCTTATGAGGACATAGATATAGAGATAGTTGGTCTGCGGCCTGGAGAAAAGCTTTATGAAGAGCTGTTACTGGAAACAGAAGAAAGTACAGCTACTGAGCATGAGCGGATTTTTATCAACCACCTCGAGCTGGTAAAAGATGATAGATTAAACTCAGTGCTGAACAGACTGAAATTTTTGGCTAAAAAGAAAGATAAGCGGGGCATTATCTCCAACCTGGTTGAACTGGTAGAACACTATCAGCCGCAGCGGGATAATGTGACAAGAGTGGACTTTAGGAAAAAAAAGAATGCTCAATAAAATACTATCCTGGTCAGCTGCAGTAATCTGGATGGGGGTTATTTTCATTTTTTCTGCCCAGTCTGCTGAAGAATCATCCAGCTTAAGTGCCGGTCTGAGCAAAGTGATATATAGGGTGATTACCGAACAAGCTGGGCTTAAAGTTCAATTAAGCAGTTTCCACAGTTTTTTAAGACAGGGAGCTCATTTTTTCATCTTCTTCTTATTAGCTCTGCTCCTGCTTAATGCTTTTAAAGTCAGCGGTTATGACCTTGAAAAAGCAATAATCTATACTCTGCTTATCTCACTTGCCTATGCAGGGCTTGATGAAATCCATCAGATTTATGTTCCCGGCAGAACTGCTGAACTTAAGGATGTTTTTGTTGATGGACTCGGTATAGTTTCCGGAATTGGAATTTATGCTTTAATAAGATATCTGCTGATAATTATCTGATTAATAAATGACTTTTATATTGAAATTAATAAAACAAAATATTGAATTTTAATAATTGCTTATTGATCCTACTAATATATTTTTTAATATCTTGGTAGGATTATTTTATTTTTCAGCTGCAATAATAGGGAATTATATTATTTAAAAAAGATAATTCACAAAGCACTAGTTGAGAACTTTACTTTCAAGAGTTTAAAGCATATATTTATTAATTGTGTTAATTATTACACCTTTTTACTACCTTTTTATCGGGCAGTTTTTTATTTAACAAATAATTAATTATTTAACTTTATTTCCAAATTATTCTATGATATACTTTTTATAGTATAAATATTAGAAAAGGAGGAAATTTAATGCAGAAGTTTGAAGTTACAGCTCATAACTATGATTTTGTTTTTAAAGATTCTTTTAGTCTCT
>CAZYRX010000104.1:0-4058 GCA_964649895.1 uncultured Halanaerobium sp. | reverse complement strand
TAAATAGATCAATAGCACCCGATAAAGAATTAGGTCTTCGCTGAAATTGTGTATGGCATGGGATTATTCATCAGCCATTTAAGGGTGTAGGCGGAATGATTCATATTTTTGTTGGTACAAAGGCTCAGTTTATCAAGATGGCTCCTGTTATGCAGGAACTTGCACGAAGGGGCATTGAATATAATTTTATAGATGCGGGCCAGCATGCAGCTCTGACTGAAGATTTGGTTCATCAATTTCAACTGAAGCCACCTGATGCAAGGCTGCGAAAGGAGGGAACCAGTATAGCTACCATCCGGCAGGCAGTCAGATGGGTTTTTAAAAATATTTTTCAGGTAATATTTAAGAAACGTCAAATACTTGACACAGTTTTTAAAAGAAGAGGGGGTATATGCTTAATTCATGGTGATACTCTTACTACGCTGGTTTCTTTAGTATATGCAAAAAGATGCTCCTTAAAGGTCGCACATGTTGAGGCTGGTCTTCGAAGTTATAACTTACTGAATCCGTTTCCTGAGGAAATTATACGTTTAATTGCTATGAAATACAGCGATATTCTTTTTGCCTCTTCAATATGGGCGTACAAAAACCTGAAAGAAATGGGGTGTTTGAATAAAACTGTTAAAATAGATGCTAATACGGGCCTCGACGCTGTAAGATATGCATTGCAACAGCCATATAACCGAGCAGCTCCGGGGCAACCTTATGTAATTTTTACCATACATAGGTTTGAAACTATATATTCTTACCGTCGGCTTTCCCTGATAGTAAACCTAATAGAGAGGATAGCCGTTAAATATGAAGTTTTATTTTTAGTGCATGAACCGACCAAGCAACAATTATTAAAGTATAATCTTTATGAGAGAATAACCGGAAAAACTTCTATTAGGCTTTTATCGCTTCAACCCTACATAGAATTTATCAACCTGCTTGCCGGCGCTGAATTTGTGGTTAGTGATGGCGGCAGCATCCAAGAGGAAACTTACTTTTTGAATGTGCCATGTTTAATTATGAGGGCAAAAACAGAGCGAATGGAAGGCAGCGGTGAAAATGCATTATTGGCTGACTTTGCTGCTCCGAAAATTAATCTTTTTTTAGAACGTCTGCCCGAGCTACAACGACGTGACCTGGATATTGACCTTAGCCCCTCTGCCAAAATAGTGGATTATTTGGCGCCGTTTGTTTGATTTCTTTTGTGAGCATTAAATTGAACGAACCGGGTTTAAATCAAATTAAGGCGGTTACTGTTCGATTTTATGAAACAGAATCCGGCTGAAGATAAGGCCTAGTATAAACACAACTACTATATTCGCGAATCTGTCAAGAATAGCCGCGAGTAAAGCCTGATCTGCCGTAATATTTAACAAGCCCGCAGAGACGCCGATAATACCTTCCCGCACTCCAAGGTTGCCGGGTGTAAAAGAAAACACCATGGTAAAATCCGCCAGAGAATTAACAAGAAGCAATTTTATAAAACTTACAGGAATATCTAAAGCATAAAAAGCTATAAATAGTCTCAATGTTATGGAGGCGATAAAAAAAAACTGAATCAGAAACAGATTTCTGATCAGGAAGGGTTTGGATCTAAACTGTTTAAAGCCATCGGCAGTGTTTTTTAAGAAATTAAACACTCTGGTTGTCTGTGGTATATGCTTCGGATCGAACCTGCAGAGAAAAAATATTAATGCAATAAGGGCAGTCAACAGTGTCAGGCTGAGATATAAATAAACAGGCTTGTTCAGGGAGTTGTTATAAGCCAGCAAAAGGCAGATTAAAGAAGCCAGGGTTGCAGCAAATAACAGATTTAATATGTAGATTCCCAGCGTAAAGCTTAGGTACCGGGAATAGGGAAATTTGTGTACTCTTTTAAGATAAAATGCTCTAAGGGCAATTCCCCCTCTTGCCGGTAACAAGTAATTATACATGGTGTTTGTTACAGCAAGACCATACCATTCTTTAAAAGATAACCGTAAACTGAAAAATGAAATGTTATTTTTAAAGAGCAAAGCGTTGAGGCTCACGGGAAGGATTGCGGCTGTAATCAGCAAGAGGAGGGTACCGTAATTTAACTGACACAAATAATAAATTTCTCTTCTTTTTATATAAAGAAAAAATACTATTGCTGCTATAGTAAATATATATAGTAAGATTCTGATATTATGCTTAATAGCATTATTTATTTCAGCATGCTTAACCATTTTGCTTCTTTCCCGTAACCCAATTTAAGCATCAGGTCACCACAGAAATGATGTAAGATTTTGCAAGTAGCAGAATCCCAATTTTGCCATGAAGGAAGATATCGGGCGTTGCTTTCATTTACTTTGATATTTAACAAATTATATAAACTGTCTGTACAGGAAGCATCATAATGGCTGTTTAAAGCAAATTTCAATAACTCCGATAACTTTTCATAGTTTTTTTTTGTGAAAAGATCTTCGAAGAAAAAATATTTTAAATTGGAATGCTTTTTTTTAATTTCAGAATAAAATTGACTGTTCATGAAATTCCAGGCCCAGCATAATTTTTGAAACCTGGTGTATTGGTGCCAGTACGGATTGTGTATTCCCGCGTTTTGAGGAGTAATTCTTTTAACCCCCCCCAAATTGATCATAGATAAAAGATCACCCCTGGTGTACCAGCCACCTTGATTCATCCATGATCTAACCCAGTCTCTCGGGTCTCTGAAAATAACAATTATTTTTGAATCAGGCAGTTTAGTCAATTTGTCAATTAAGCCAAATAATTGATAATTCGCTTCTATATAGAAGTTTTTATCTTCTATAGCGATCCATCTTCTGTCCTTTACAAATCTTTCTATAATTTCTTCTGCAGGCAATTTGGCGTTTAAATTAAGCAGTGATAAATTTCTTGTACCAGAGAAGCCGAAAATTTTTAGTAAAATTAAACGAGAAACCCCTTGCTCTTTAACTTTTTTCAAGATTTCTTTCCCTGGGCTTCTATTGAAAGCCAGGCGGTCAGGCTCATGTACAGAAATAATATCATTTGAAATTTTATTGAAATTATCGCCAAAAAATTCTGTCCCTGTTCGGCCTGATGAAATAATAAAGATTTTATGGATATTCTCAAATTGGAAAAGGTTCATATTATTAAAACCCGGGCCTGAATGATAAGGAGTGATTCCTGTAGAGGTGTCTGTAAATACAAAAAAGTCTCTTGAAAACGTGGTATAAGTAAATTATATAGAAAAATATTTTTCACACAATAGTTTTTGTCCAATGTTAACGGCTGATGGGTTGATTTTGTGACGATGAATTCAAGAGCCCTTCTGATAACCGGATTGCTGATTTTTGTTGCTGCGTTTGTCCTGCGGTATGAATATATCATGCATACGGAGATAATCAACCCGATTCGGGCAGATGCCAAGCAATATCTCACGTACGGGTACAATCTTTTTGAACACGGTGTTTATTCGAAACAAACTGCTGGTCAGGGCACAGCTTTGCAGCCTGATTCCTTCCGGTCTCCGGGCTATCCTGTCCTTATTGCCGCCTGTTTATTCATGGGCGGAGAAAAAAACTTTTATCCTCTGCTTTTGTTTTTTCAGACCTTTTTAGGCAGTATAGTCGCGGTCTTGACTCTTCGCCTGGCGCTTAAAGCATTAAGCCCGCGATGGGCGATTGCTGCCAGTGTTTTGGTTGCTCTTAGCCCGCACCTTGTTGCCATGTGTGGGTATATGCTCACAGAAACCCTGTTTTCTTTCTTAATTATTTCGTCCCTGTTGTTTTATATAGAAGCATACGGGCAAAAAAAGCTTTCTCTGCTTTTAATCTCCTCGGTTTTCTGGGGGCTTGCTTATCTTACCAATGAGACCGTCCTTTTTATTCCGTATTGCCTGGCAGTGATTTCCGGGGTTTTGTTATGGAAAAAAGGGGCTTCAGGCTACTTTAATCCGGGATGGCTGGTTGTTTTTGTTCTGCTTTTTACCCTTTTTCCTGGAGGCTGGGCGGCCAGAAATCATATGGTTGTGCCAGGGGATGTCCCACAGGCTTCTTCACGTGCGCTTCATACCATTACTCACGGCAGTTATATCGATTTTA
>CAZYRX010000103.1:0-4106 GCA_964649895.1 uncultured Halanaerobium sp. | reverse complement strand
CGGCAGGCAGGCGGACCTGTCTGTGGTGGGTTCGATTCCCACACATTCCCGCCATTAAATAATGTATAAGAATAGATTAATTGATTTTTAAAAAATATTTAAATACATTCCATCTGACTTTCGAACTTTTTAGGTGGGCTGATAGATAAATTAACTCCTATTGTAATATAATAGGAGTTTTTTTTAGTTGCCCAAATATGCTGTATGATAAAGCTAATTCACTCTAAAAGCTATTTATGATTAATATAACCTATAAATTGTATTTAAGTATATGCTTAGATAGTCCGATAATAAATAATGAAGGAACATTATTTTGTTTTTGGTTAATAAACTAAATAAAATATTCTGAAAAAAGGCAAACCATAGAAAAAGCTAAATATTAAAAGAGAATATATAGCAGTAGTTATAGAAAGAGATGAACAGCTGATTACACTTTTAGATGTAAATAAAATTTTTGCTGATGTAGATAAAATACATTAAAAATAAATTATTAAGAAACTTATGAGTCCACTTTATTCTGGAGAAATTATTATGCTGGATAGTTTTGGTCAATTGAAGTCTCTAAAAAGGTAAGAAAAACATTAGAGATTGGTGAGGGCGACGAGTTAGAAATACATGTTAAAAAAAGGGGAAATAGTTATTAAAAAATATTAAGCTGGTTGTGCTTTTTGTAGTGAAAAAGAAAATACAGTTGAATTTCAGGATAAGCTAAATTGTAAACAATGCCTTTATGATTTAGATAAATATTAACCCTATTAATTAAGGATATTTGGGAAAGAGTATTAGATAGGAGCTTTAAAATGAATGAATCAATTGTTGCAAGACAACCAATATTAGACAGGAATAAAAATACGGTTGCTTATGAATTATTATACCGCTCAAAAAATAATAAGGGTATAATAGATGGCAGTCAAGCCACAGCAGAAGTGATAATTAATTGTTTTAATGATATTGGTATTAGCAAATTAACTTCTGACAAACCAGCCTTTATTAATTTTACTGCTGAACTTATTAAAGCGGGTATATCTGAAATTTTACCTCAGAAAAAAATAGGAATTGAGATACTTGAAGATATAGAAGTAGACAAAAAATTAATTGAAAGTTCTCATAACATAAAGGCATCTGGGCATGTAATATTACTTGATGATTTCGTATATAAAAATGAGCTTATACCTTTAATTGAAATTGCAGATATAATTAAAGTTGATTTTTTAGAAACTAAGGGTGCTCAAAGGGAAAATATTATTAAATATATTAAAGAAAATCATAATTCAAAAGTTAAATTTTTAGCTGAGAAAATAGAGAATCATAAAGATTTTCAAAATGCTTATGAATGTGGATATGATTATTTTCAAGGATATTTTTTTAAAAAGCCAAATATTTTTATAAACCGAAAGATACCTTCTTATAAATTTACCTATCTTAAAGTAATCAATGAGCTTAATAACTCAAATCCAAATTTAAAAAGTATAGCTGAGATTATAAAGAAAGATTCGGCTATGACATACAGCCTTCTTAGGACAATTAATGCAGCTGTGTTTGGTTATGATGTAAGCAATATATCTCAAGCAGTTTCTTTATTGGGTACAAAAAGACTAAAAAAATGGGCGCTTCTAAATTTAATTAAAGGTTTGAGCAGTAATAAACCTGATGCTCTATTTATAAACACACTCACCCGGGGGAAAATGGCTGAATTAATTGGAGAAAGAATTGAAATGACTGATCTTGAAAAATTTTATATGACAGGAATGCTTTCATTACTTGATGCTTATACTGATCGAGATATATCTAATATTATTGAAGATATTTCTCTAGATAAAGAAATTGAAGAAGCCTTAGTAGATAAGAAGGGTATTATTGGTTCAGTTCTCAAAATAATTACTTGTTTGGAGAATGCAGAATGGGATAAGTTTTCTAGAGAGTGCAGTGAATACAATTTGAATGAAGCAGATATTTTGCAAATTTTTATTAAATCTGTAGAGTATGCAGATAAAACAGCAGAAACCATGGAAAATATTTAATATATTTTTTATTCTGGTTGGGTCGAGCATAATTAATATTTAATAAATATAAAAAAAAACAAACCATCTCGAAAATGTTGTATTTTTTTATATAAGGGGAAAATATATAATTAGGCTATTGAATTTTTTAAAAATAATTATGCAAATAAGAAGTATTAGTTAATCCATGTGATAAATATCTTTCAGAAAGTAGGGTTATGATGGAAAAAGATTGTTTTGATTTAATTAACATTATTGAATCAGTAAATGCAATTATATGGGAATATAATATTAAAGATGATAATTGGGAATATGTTTCTCCTCAAACTAGGTCCATATTAGGATATGAACCAGATGAGTGGAAAGATATGAATTTTTGGTTAAAAAAAATACATCATGAAGATAGAATCTGGGCAAAAAACTATTGTCTAAGCTGTACACGCAAAGGAGAAGACCACATATTTGAATATAGATTCATGAGAAAAGATGGGGAGTATATTTGGATAAGAGATGAAGTAGTTGTAGTTATGGATGCTGGAGAACCTATAAAGATAAGAGGTTTTATGACAAACATAACTGAATTAAAAATAAGAGAAGAAAAAACAAAGTATATTTCTTTCCATGATCAGCTAACAGGTCTTTACAATCGAAGATATTTTGAAAAAGAAATGGAAAGATTAGATAATTCAAGAAATAAACCGATTGCTATAGTTATTGGAGACCTTGATGATTTAAAATACATAAATGATAACTATGGTCACAAAAAAGGCGATAAATATATAATTAAAACTGCAGATATTATGAGAAATAATTTTAGAGATGAAGATATTATTGCAAGAATAGGCGGAGATGAGTTTGCAGTTATTTTGCCTGATACTGATTATAAGACTGCTGGCTCTATTTGCAGAAGAATAAAAAAGCATTGTGCAGATAATAATGAGTATAGAATGCTAAGTATTTCAATGGGATATGAAGTAAAAAATAATAATTCTGTTTCATTAGAAGAAATATTTATTCAAGCAGATAAAAAACTTTATGAAGAAAAACAAACAAAAGAAAAACATCTAAGGTAAATTTATATTAAATGCTTTGTTTATAGGGAGGCATTATGTTATTTAAAAAATTTTTAAATAATATCATAAATAAAATATGGATCAATTATACTTACAAATCTCTAATTTCAACTATTCTAATTGTTTTATTAGCTTTTTTACCACTAGGATTTATCTTAGATAAGCAGTATAAAAAAGAATTATTAAGTTCTAAAAGAGAAGAAACAAAAAGTCACTTGAAAGATTATTCTATATTAATATCTAGAGTAATAAATGACAGATTTTCTTTATTAAAAGCTTTAGAAGTATATACAAAAGAAAATTGGAATCAAGAAATTGATAAAAGTAAATTTAATAATTTTGCCTATGGACTTTACTCTTCAAATTCAGGAATAAGAAATCTTATTATAGCTCCTGAAGGAATAAATAAATATGTTTTTCCATTAAAAAATAACAAAGAAGCTATAGGACATAATTTAATTAAAGATAAAAGACCTGAAGTTAGAAAAGCTGTAAAAGAAACAATTGAAAGCAAACAAGCTGTTGCCAGTGGTCCCTATGAACTAAGACAGGGTGGGCATGGAATTATTTTAAGAAAGGCCATATATAAAAATGACATGTTTTGGGGCTTAGTAACTATGGCTTTGGATATGAAAGCTATTTATGAATATGTAGAGATAAAAAACTCTCATATAGCTATTGCTCTAAAAAGAAATGAAGAAATATTTTTTGGTGAAAATAGTCTATTTGAAAAAAATCCAGTGAATTTAACTTTATCTTACACCGGAGGAACTTTTACTATAGCAGCTATTCCAAAGAAAGGTTGGGATGATTCAATTGGAAATGATTTATTATTATTTAGAATAATACTTTTCAGCATTATATTTCTATTAGCAGTTATAATTTATATATTATCTTATAGGAACTTTAAAGTTCAAGCTTTAGTAGACAATAAAACGAAGCATTTAAAAGAAATGAATTCACTTCTTCAAGAAAAAGAAAAGATTATTAGAAAAGAAAAAAACAAGAGTGAATATCTTGCTTTACATGATTA
>CAZYRX010000102.1:0-4230 GCA_964649895.1 uncultured Halanaerobium sp. | reverse complement strand
CATAAAAATAGTAAACAGTTCCATAAATTATTCCTCCTCATCTATTTTACGAACTACTATCCTGCTTCCCGATACAGATATTACTTTGACTTCAACATTTTTGTCTATAAAACTGCCTTCACTAACTGCATCTACTCTATCTCCGTGGATATCTATAATTCCAGCTGGTCTCAATTTTGTTATTGTTACTGCTTTTGATCCCAAATAATCCTTTTTATTTGCAGAAGAAAAATATTCCCTAGAATCAGTATCGAGAGAAATCTTATTCCAAAATCTACTTGTCCCAATTTTCTTAAACATTATATATGCAATTAACAATGTTAAAAATACTACGCCTAATAAGACGTTTATAGCTATAGTTCTATTCGGGAAAACAAAAAATAAGCTAACTAAAACTGCTGTTATTCCACTAATACCTGCCACACCGAAACCGGGTATAATAAATACTTCTACTAGTATTAATAAAATACCTATAAAAAACAAAATTAACATACCGGTACCAATAGAACCAGTTAAAATATGTCCTGCAAAAAATATAATAAGAGCTAATATTCCAATTGTACCACCTACAGCAAAGCCTGGTGTAAGAGCTTCAAATATTAAAGCTGAAAAAGCAATAACTAAAAGTAAGCCACTTACATAGGGACTTGTTAATATAAAAGTCAAAATCTGTAGATTACTTTTATTAACTGTATTTATCTCAATTGATGTAAGATCCTCATTTTCTCTTATTTGATTTAAATCAGCAGCCATATAATCTGATATACCAAGATTTAAAGATTCCTGTGCAGTTAATGTAAGTAGTTTCCCTTCATCAATGAGCTCTGGAATAAATATATCAGCATCAACCATCGCTTCTGCAATTTGACCATCTTTTCCTCTTTTTTCAGCTGTAGCAGAAAATTCTTTCCTGAGGGCAGATATATATTTTTCTTCATTAGGCCTGGTTTCAGCAGCACCAATACTAGAACCAGAAGAAACATACATATCTTCTCCAGCCAGAGCAATCAAAGCTGCAGCTGACCAGGCTCTTCCATTAATAAAAGTAACAACTCGAATTGAAGAATTAAAAATCCTGTCTCTTATCTTAAGTGCAGGGTCTACAAACCCACCCAAACTATTAATTTCTAAAATAACAAGTTCAGCATTTTCTGCTTCCGCCCTGCTGAGAGAATCATGTATAAAAGAATATTGGGCAGTATTAATTTCCCCATCAAGATTAATATGATAAATCAAGGCTGATACTTCTTCTTGATGAGGCAAAAAGGCAATAATTATTAAAAATAAAATTAAAAATATTAAAGTTCTTTTAATCATTTATTATTTCACCCCTTTTGAAGAGGAATAAATATAAAATGCAATTTAGCTATTAAGTTTTTCCTGAACTTTTTTACTTACTAAACTTCCATCTGCTTTTCCTTTAGTTCTAGGAATAATAGCACCCATTACTTTACCCATATCTGCCATATTTTCTGCCCCAGTTTCTTCAATTACCTTATCTACTAATTTCTCAATTTCCTCTTCGGTCATCTGTTCAGGTAAATATTCTTCCAGGATATCAATTTCTCTATAAAGCTTATTAATAACATCTTTTTTCCCAGATTTTTTGAAATCAGACATAGAATCTTTTATCTGTTTTACCTGTTTTGCAATAACTGCTGTTATTTCTTTATCATCTAGTTCTTTGCCTTCTGCAATTTCTTTGTTTTTAATCTCAGAACGAGTCATTCTAATTACAGAAAGTCTCTCTTTATTTTTTTCTTTCATAGCTTTTTTCATATCTTCTATTAATTTTTCTTTTAAGTTATCCATTTATTTCTCACTCCTTTTTATCCTGGAGGCCACTGCATTGCTCTACCTCCCAAAAGATGAAAATGAATATGGTAAACAGTCTGACCACCATTATCACCACAATTGCTTACTATGCGATATCCCGATTCAGCTATATCATTTTCTGCCGCAAGTTTTTTTGCCACCTGATAAATATGAGCAATTAAGTCTCCATCACTCTTTTCCAAATGATTTAAATCATCAATATGAGTTCTGGGCACAATTAATAGATGAACAGGTGCCTGAGGATTAATATCTTCAAATACTACAACTTTATCATCAGAATAAACAAAATCAGTATCCATTTCTCCAGAAACAATTCTGCAGAATAAACAATCTTCCATAATTTCACCTCCAAAAACAAATTAATATTTTAACAGTTATTAGTAATATTCTCTTAAAAAAACCAAGTTCCTGCTATTTAACAATTATTCCTTCTATATGAGATGGATTAATTGTATTTTTTAATTTGACATTTACTAATTCATTTTTTAATTTATCATTACCTTGAGTTAGTACTTTAAGATAATTATCTGTATAACCTGTAAGCATACCTGTATTATGATCTCTGTCTTCTTCAATCAAAACTTCTTTTATTTCACCTATAAATCTCTGCTGATAGCTCAACATTAATTCATCATTAAGTTCTCTTAGTTTTTGGCTGTGTTCTTTGACTATATTACCATTAACTTTATTTTTCATCTCAGCAGCTGGAGTTCCTTCTCGCGCTGAAAAAGGAAAAACATGTATTTTGCTAAAAGAAAGTTCTTTAACAAACTCAATAGTTTGATTGAATTCAGACTCATTTTCTCCAGGAAAACCTACAATAACATCTGTTGTAATAGCTATTTCAGGAATTTCATTGCGTATTTTTAAAACTGTATCTTTAAATTCTTCAGCTGTATAGGGCCTTTTCATTGCTCTAAGTATCTTATTGCTGCCGCTCTGGAGAGGAAGATGCAGATGGGAACAAAAGATATCATTTTCAGCTATTAATTCAATTAACTTATTATCTATTTCTGTACCTTCTATGGAGCTTAATCTAACACGCTTTAAATTATCTATTTCTGTTAATTTTTTCATCAGCTCTGTAAGAGCTTTATTGTTATTTTTATCAAAACCATATACCCCTAAATGAGTACCAGTTAAGATGATTTCTTTTACTCCCTGTGCTGTTAGTTTTTTTACTTCACTAATAATTGAATTTGTATCTCTACTTCTAACCGGCCCCCTTGCATATGGAATAATGCAATAACTACAAAACTGGTTACAACCATCTTCAATTTTCACATTTGCTCTAGTAGTATTAGTTAATCTCTTTAATTGTAAATTTTCATACTCATTTAATTCTTTATATTCTTTAATCTCGTTATTTATTTCTCTTCCTTTGATTAAATTTTCTGCTGTATCTAAAATTTCTGCTTTATTATTACTCCCCATAACAAAATCTATTTCTTCAATAGAACTTACTTCTTCAGGAAAAGCTTGAGTATAACAACCTACAATACCTACAATACTGTTTTTGTTGTTTCTTTTAGCTCTTCTTGATATTTGCCGGGTTTTTCTAGCTGCTTCGTTTGTTACTGTACAGCTGTTAACTATATAAATATCTGCTTCATCAGAAAAATCAACTATCTGATAACCATTATCTATAAATATGTCTATAACTGCTTCTGTTTCATATTGATTAACTTTACATCCTAAAGTATAAAATGCTGCTTTTTTATTCATCTTAATCACCAAGTTCACCTTTCTCATATAATAAGCAGGCCAGGGCTGTAATACCTGCAGTCTCAGTTCTCATAATTCTTGGTCCAAGACTAATAATTACAGCGTTTAATCCCTCTTTAAGCTGCTTAACTTCTTCAGCAGCAAAGCCTCCTTCAGGTCCAATAATAACTAAAATGGAATCTGAATCTCTTACTTTATGTTCATTAAAAAAATTTTTAAGGGAAAATTCTTGTTCATCTTCCCAGAGTACAAGAACATGATCAAATTCATTTTTAAGATTTTCAAGTTCTTTAATAGTGCAGAAGTCAAATATTTTAGGGATTATTGCTCGTCCAGACTGTTTTGCAGCAGCTTCTGCTACTCTTTCCCATCTTTTTTTCTTTTTTTCTTTTTTCTTATGATTATATTTTACAATAGTTCTTTTTGTTTCAAGTGGGATTAATGCTTTAAAACCAATTTCTGTTGCCTTTTCCACTATAAGATCCATTTTGCTTTTTTTAGGCAGTCCTTGAGCCAGATATACTTTTAGCTCTGGTTCAGCCGGAGATTTCTTTTTGTTTATGATTTCTAACTCTACCGACTGTTCTCCAAAACTTTTTATTTCTGACTCCATTTCAAAACCGTCTGCATCAGAAAGAATAACCCTGTCACCTATGTTAAGGCGCAGGG
>CAZYRX010000101.1:0-4292 GCA_964649895.1 uncultured Halanaerobium sp. | reverse complement strand
GCCTGGTTTGTAATAGTCTTTGCAACTTTATGGTGGACTGTTGGCTTTAATATGATCTTATATCTGGCAGCACTGCAGGATATACCAAAATCCTTTTACGAAGCAGCAGAAGTGGATGGAGCGACTAAGTTTCAGCAGCTTATATATATTACTCTGCCTTCATTAAAACCGATTACATGGGTAGTAACTTTACTTCAGATTATATTTTCATTTAAAATTTTCGCACAGGTCTGGTTAATAACCGGTGGTGGCCCGGGTACAGACACCCGTCCCATAGTTCAGTACATTTATGAAACAAGCTTTAAACAGAATAGTATGGGATATGGTGCAGCAATGGCCTTCGCCTTTTTCATTATTTTAGTCATGGTTTCCATGGCGCAAATATATTTACGTAATAGAAAGGAAGGATAATATGGAAAATAATACTTCACCAACTGCCAAGGTTTTAAAATATTCATTTTCTTATTTGCTGGCAGTACTATTTATATTTCCTATTTTATGGATGCTTTTTGCTTCACTTAAACCATCCGGTTATCACGTATCCCAGATTATAGAGTGGTTTTTACCACCTTATTCCTTTTCAAATTATTTTGACGTTATTGCTCAGGCACCAGTATTAAAATGGATGTTGAACAGTTTTATAGTTTCAGCAAGTGTTACATTTATAGTTATCATATTTGATTCATTGGCGGCTTTTGCACTTTCAGTAATTGATTTTAAATATAAAAATTTAGTTTTTATTTTATTTACAATTGGTCTAATGGTACCAACCGAGGCCAATGTAGTTGCTCTTTTTGATATAGTACAGAAATTAGGTCTTATCAACAGTTATCCAGGTTTGATTTTACCGAGAATTGCAATTCCTCTGGGGATAATTATCTTAAAAGAATTTTTTGATGCAATTCCGAGAGACTTAATTGACAGTGCCAGAATTGATGGCTGTGGCTTGTTTAGAATATATTTTTCTATCTTCATGCCCTTATCGAAAGCAGCTATAGCTTCAATCGGTATTTTTACCTTTATTCAGGCATGGAACGCATTCCTCTGGCCCTTTATCGCAATTATGTCCAAAGAGATGTTTACTTTACCTGTTGGAGTTCCAACATTTACTGATGCTTATACACCTGATTATTCAATACCTATGACAGTAAACATGATTGCTTCTCTGCCGGCCATTGCAGCCTTCTTATTATTCCAGAAACAAATTATCCAGGGTATTAAGTTTACAGGAATTAAAGGATAAAGAAAAAGTGAATAATAATTTGAATTTCAAAAAAAGAATATCAATAAAATATATTAGCATAATAAAATTTACTTGAGGAGGCAGAAAATGGTTAAAAAAACACCGAGGCCAGAACATCCAAAACCTCAGTTTTTGAGGGAAAACTGGCAGAATTTAAATGGAGAATGGAATTTTGCCTTTGATGATCAAAATCTGGGTGAGAAAAACAAATGGTATCAAAATGAGGAATTCAAGAAAAAAATAGTTGTTCCTTTCACTTTTGAAACTAAAGCCAGCGGCATTGCCGATAGAAGTGAACATAATTATATCTGGTACCAGAGGAATTTTGAAGTTAATGCTGATCCAGATCAAAAAGTTATTTTAAACTTTGCTGCTGTAGATTATCTCTGCAAAGTATGGATTAATGGCTATTTTGTTGGCAGTCATCAGGGTGGTTATGATTCATTTGCTTTTGATATCAGTGATTTTATCGATTATCAAGATACAAATAATATTGTAGTGAAAGTTGAAGATTCGCTATCAAAAACTCAGCCGAGGGGTAAACAGACTTATAAGAAAGATAATTTTCTCTGCTGGTACAGCAGAACAACAGGAATTTGGCAGACTGTTTGGCTGGAGTTTATGGACGAGAATCTCATATTTGAAAAAATCAAGATTACTCCGGATATAAAGCAAAAAGAAGTTGAATTAGAATATACCTTTAAATCAGAAGATTTTGCAGCTGGAGAATATAAACTACTAACTAAAATAGAATTCGAAGGTAAGCAGATCAATAAATTTGATTTCGAAATCACTAAAAATATTCATAAATATAAAATTAATTTAAAAGATGATAATAATGAAATTAAAGTCTGGTCTCCAGATACACCTAACTTATATGATCTGGAAATGATTATTCACAAAGACCAGAAGGTTGTTGATAAAGTTAGTTCATATTTTGGAATGAGAGAAATTTCTATTGAAGGAGATAAGATATATTTAAATAATCAAGCCCTTTATCAGAAATTAATACTAGATCAGGGTTACTGGCCTGAAACATCAGTTACTCCTCCTTCAGATCAGGCCATAAAAAGAGATGTGGAACTGATCAAAGAAATGGGCTTTAACGGAGCCCGCAAACACCAAAAAATTGAAGATGACCGTTTCTACTATTGGGCGGACAGATTGGGACTTCTAGTCTGGGCAGAAATTGGAGCAGCATATGAATATAATGATCAGGCTGTGGAAGAATTCAGTCAGCAGTGGCTGCAGATAGTTAAGGAATTATATAACCATCCTTCAATAATTACCTGGGTTCCTTTTAATGAATCCTGGGGAATTGAGGATGTTAAACAGAATAAAAAACAGCAGAATTTCACCGAAAGTATATATTATTTAACTAAAAGTATCGATTCTGAGAGACCAGTAATTGCTAATGATGGTTGGGAACATACAATTTCAGATATAATTACCTTTCATGATTATGTTGAAAGTACAGAAAAACTTAAAAAAACTTATCTTGATGGCATAAATAAAGTGCTTCAAAACAAAAAAATATTTAATGATCAGGAATATATTGACGGTGGGAAGTTTATTATGGCCGATAATTATCAATATCAGGGACAGCCGATAATCTTCAGTGAATTTGGAGGTATTGCCTTTCAGGACAAAGAAGGTTGGGGATATGGTGAACAGGTTCAGAGCAAAGAAGAATTGAGCCAGAGGATAAATGATCTGATGCAGATAATCAAAGAGGCTGATTATTTTCAGGGTTACTGCTATACCCAGCTGACCGATGTTGAGCAGGAGAAAAATGGATTCTTAGATGAAAATAGAGAATATAAATTGGATTTAGAAAAAATAATTGAATTCAATCAAATAGTTGATAATTAAAATTGAATGATTTTACTCCCTTATTCCTCTTAATGATTCGTATACCTCACAAGCTTTAAGGGGAGGTAAATACAAACAATTTCAATTTGCAGTTATTGTAAAGCAAAGAAGGATTTAGAGATAATTTGAATAAATATTACAATAAGCTGTTTTTATGATATTATCAGGGATGAGCTTAAGATAGAACAATTAGAAAAAAATATAAAATTATCAGAGGAGGAAACAAGCAATGAAAATTTTGGTTACCGGGGGAGCAGGTTATATAGGAAGCCATGTTCTAAAAAGATTGCTTGAAGCTGGACACGATACTGTCACTATCGATAATTTAAAAAAAGGCCATAAAAAAGCAGTTTTAGGTGGAGAATTTATTGAAGGTGATATTGGAGATAAAGAGCTTTTGCAATCTATTTTCACTGAACATGACATTAAGGGAGTGGTTCATCTAGCAGCAGATAGCCTTGTTGGTGAATCAATGGAAGATCCGGGCAAGTATTATGATAACAATGTTGCCAAAGCTTTAAATTTGCTGGAAGCTATGGTTGAAAATAATGTTGATTATTTTGTTTTCTCTTCAACTGCAGCGGTTTATGGTGAACCAGAAGCAGTTCCAATTGTGGAAGAACACCCTACTAATCCGGAAAATGTCTATGGTGAAAGCAAATTATTTTTTGAAAAAATATTAAAGAGATATGATCAAATCCATGGTTTGAAATATATTTCTCTCCGCTATTTTAATGCAGCTGGAGCAGATCCAGAGGCTAAAATTGGGGAAGCCCATGATCCAGAAACACATTTGATTCCAATTGTACTGCAGACAGCTCTCGGAATTAGAGATAAAATCTATATTTTTGGTGATGATTATCCAACCAAAGATGGCAGCTGTGTAAGAGATTATATCCATGTTAATGATTTAGCTGATGCTCATCTTTTAGCAGTTGAAGCTTTAGCAGATGGGGAAAATAGTGATATATATAATCTTGGCTGTGGAGATGGTTATTCTGTCAAAGAAGTTATAGAAACTGCAAAAAAAGTTACCCAAAAAGATTTTGAAGTAGAAGTTAGTGAGAGAAGGGCTGGAGACCCAGCTGTTTTGATTGCAAGTTCTGAAAAAATTAAAAATTATCTTGGCTGGCAGCCAAAATATCAGGATTTAGAAAAGATAATTTCTACAGCCTGG
>CAZYRX010000100.1:2473-4319 GCA_964649895.1 uncultured Halanaerobium sp. | reverse complement strand
CCTCCCTCTCGAGAAGAAACTATAGTTCCAATTCTGTTTCGGCCAGTATTCCTCCCCCATCTTCATCAGGTCTGGAATAACTTATATATATTTTTCCTTCATTGAGTTCTATATCTTGAGCTCCAGGCAAACTTAAACGCAAATTTCTCTCTTCAACATCTGTATATAATGCAGTCCCACTGATTCTTCCCAAAATCTTTGTTCTTCCTTCATTTGGTATATATTTAACTTCAATATTCCCATAAGTGGAACTGCTGCCGCTGCGGTTGATTGTCAGGAAAATTTCTGGTAATAAATCTGTTGCTTCATTTTTGCTTAATTGAACATCAGAAATTTCTACATCTGCTGACAGTTCTCCATGGCGGACAAAAATTGGTATAGAAATTCCATAGATAGCCCTAAGCTCGATTGAAAATCCTCCATTATTTGCTGAATCATCTCCCTCAAATTCTATATTCTCTGGTATTTCTTGAAATAAAAGCCGAGAGCGGTATTCTCCTTCTTCTAATCCAGCGGGTTTATTCACCTGTAATCTAACCAGCTGTATCTCACCTGGAGGTAGTGTTACCTGTCTTGGAGAATATCTCATTAAATCCTGAGCCATCATCTGATCTAAACGATCTTCGCGCTGCTCAGGTGAAGCAATTCTTTCTATATTACCATCTTCTGTCATCCTGCTTTGCATGAAAAGAATTCTATAGGTGATTTGCTCCTCACCCGTATTTATTAATCTTATAGTTGCAGAGCGATTATTATCTTCAAAAATTATTCTTCTGGGAAAAACCATTACCTTTGCTTCTGCTGTCATTACAGGTAATATAAATACTGATACAAAGATAATTAGCATTCCTATCATTAGTGGTTTAAAGAAATTTTTATGCTTATAATGCATAGTGTCAAACCTCCTCCTTCAAACAAAAAACCGATTATTATATAAAAAATTATAAAAATTTTTATACTCTTTATATATTGATTTCAGATAATATGATATAGAGGGGAATTCCCCTCTATATCAATTATATTTAACTGAAATTATTCGAAATTTACTGTTACTGTAAATTCACCGGAATAGATTCCTGGTTCTTGACCTGCCCCAACATTTAAAGTGGCACCAACAGAGAAAATTTCACTTGTGGTGGTGATTAAATTATCAGCATTGGCTGTAAATCCATTAACAAGCATTGGGTAAGTATCAGTTCCATCAAAAATGGTTACCGAATCTGGTAGATCAACAGTATATGAGATTCCTGAACCAGTATATCCACCTGTGATCTCAAATTGAGCTGCACTAACTAAACCATCGTGATAAGGGATATTGCTTGTTGAACTTGTTCCACCAGCAGTTACAGTAATTGTTCCACCAGTATCTGCAGATGCAGCTAATGTACCAAAATCAAGATCTTCACCGTCAACATTTGCTACATCAAATGCCTGGATTACCTCTGCATAAACATTTGCAGTTGCATCTATAGATGCCGTTGATTGTGCAAAAACGGTCCCACTACTAATACCGAAAACCAAAGCCAAAACTAGAACTAAAAACATTAATTTTTTCATAATATATACCTCCTTTAATTATTTGTCCTTAACATCCTGACATTAACCCTACTGCGTAATTTTAAATCTAAAAAAAATAGATTTATGATAAAAGCAGGAGTTCCTGCTTTGCAGCCATAATAATACAAAAATCGACATTTATAACATAGTTGAACAGTATTTTTCTTATTTAAAGCACAAAAACCGGCCAATAAAGGCCGGTTTCACCATTCGCATACAGCAGTTAATCTGGTGTCCAATTTAATATAAAACTGCTGATCATAGCTTCCATTATATTTACTAATATTTT
>CAZYRX010000100.1:0-2373 GCA_964649895.1 uncultured Halanaerobium sp. | reverse complement strand
ATTATATAAAAATAATATATATTCTTTAATATGTTTCAATTTTAGCATAACTTATTTTCAGATACAGTATCTTACATTACATTTCAAAAGTATTCATTACTTTAAGATTTTATCACCTGCAGGACTTTCTTTATTCTTGATATGCTTTGATAAAATAATAGTCCTTATCATCAGAACGTTCTTCATCATATTTATAACCATCTAAATTGATTTCTTTTATCTGGTCCAGATTATTAACCTGCTTTTTTATCAGTTCATTGAGCAGTTTACCTCTATTATTTTTGACATAATAACCGACTGTTTTAAGACTTCCATCTTCCTTTTCTTCTTTAAAATAAAAGTCGATCATCTGCCCCTGATAATTTTTTTCAACTACCTTACTGTATTCATTTGAAGCCAGATTTATAATTAAATCAACATCAGAAAAATATTCTTTCATTACTTCCTGCCAGTATTCATAGAGGTTGATACCATCTGGTTTAAGCCTCATTTCTAGCCTGTAGGGCCAGATTTCCGTATCCGAATGTATCGGTCCGTACATCGGAGAAAGTATAACAAGCTTTTCCCGCATATATGAAAACTGATCTTTATCAAAACTATCCTGATCAATTTGTTTAAATACTGCCCCATTATAACATTCAATAGCTGGAATTGTTTCATCATCGAAACTCTGACTTTGATAAAGCTCATAAGTCCTATCTAAAAGATTCCCCTGTATATCCAGCTCTTTTTTTAATTCTTCTTTGGACAGTGATTTGAGATAATTAAATAATTTTTCGGTCATATTTTCTTTTAAAATATCTCTACCCTTTTTTTCGCGCTTTCTCTCGTGATTCTGGGTTTTGCTCGGTGATAATATTATCTTCATATTTTACATTCCTTTCTTTGATGCCATTATTTTAATTTCTTAATCTATATATTCAATAAAATAGATGTAATGCCTTTGTGACTTAAGTAATAGCTGTTTTCTCTTTTTTAAATAATAAATATCATTAATCAGGATTCTGAAAGCAGGTTATTCATTATTCCATAAGCAAAATCAACAGCTTTTAAATATTTATTATATGTCTTTTCTGCTTCAAGAGAGTTTTTCTTCTGTATCTTCTTTATTTTATTCCATTCTACATCTTCAAAAGCTTTTACAAGTTTGATTACTTCACCTAATACACCTTTTTCATTTACTAGTGCAATCTTTATTTTTGCTGTTAAAGGTAGATCTTTGAGCACTTTTAGCAGCGGCTGGTCGGTAAATGCATCTATCATAGAAAACATCCCCATCGTAAATAAATCACTGCTTTTTTCGGGAATATTAAAGCTATCTGCTAGAGATTCTGCAAATTTGGCCCTTGTTAAAGTATTTACAAAAAGTATGTCTGGTTTATCATTCTGCAGTCCTTCAATAAAATAAATAAGACTCCATTTTTTCAAGCCTTTATATCCAAGTAATTTAGCAGCCTGACTAATCGAAGAAACCTTGTATCCATAATAGGCAGAATTAATCATTTTTAAAATGCTTGCAGACATCGACATATCATTTTTTATGATTTTTTCCAATTCCTCAAAATCGAATTCTTCTTTGTTGAGCTCTTTTAAGAAATTAAGATAATTAATTTTATAACCGGGTATATTTTCCTGAGTTACCACATCCGGCTTTGTAAAAAAGTTACCCTGGAAATAGTCAAAGCCAACTTCCAAACAGGAATTGAAATCCTTATAATCATTTATATTTTCAGCTAAAAAGTTCAAATTTTTATTATAATCTTCTTTTAACATAGCTATTTGTGTTTGATGGCCTTTGATGCTGAATCTATTGAAGTCAATTTTAACTATATCTGCTAGTTCAATGATCGGCTGCTCAATATTATTTAACTTAGGATTATCTAATATTATCAGAGAACCCTGATTTTTTAATTCTTTAATACCTTTTAGTATCTTATCTTTTTGCTCAAATTCATAAGATATTTCTACTCCCAGTTGATCCTTAAATATTAGGTCTGAAACCTCACTTTCAAAAAGATTCTTATCAAATTTGATGAAAATCTTTTTACCATCTGATAAATTATTTTCTTCAACAAATTTAAAGTCTTCATTTAACCTGCCTGTAGTATATTCAAAATCACTACTTTTATAATTTCTATACTTCTTATTTTGATAAAGTAATTCATAAGCGATTACTTCTTTGTTTTTATCAAGTACTGGCTGTCTTATTATAATAGGTCTTTCCATGCTTACCATCCCTTCTAGATTTTTAATATTATATTTAGGGTGCTTATATAAATATTAATTTTCTTTGTTATTGTTAAATTCTTTAATGCTCTTCTTTTACCTGCTAATATTTTAATTTTAATGTAAATTTACCTTCTTTTTTAAAAA
>CAZYRX010000099.1:0-4524 GCA_964649895.1 uncultured Halanaerobium sp. | reverse complement strand
ATGAATGGAATTAATATAGAGCTTGGAAAAAGATTTACAGAAACAGAAACAATATTTAATAATGTAGGAATTTATGCAAAATTATTCAGATTTTTTGAAAGTGATACCCCTACTCTGACGGGCAGACAGATTAGAATAGATAAACAGTTTGGTGATAGAAATAAAACTACCTGGAAAATAGGTGCTCTTTGGAGAGACGATAATATAAGAGGCAGTGAAACAGAAGCTACCTTTGCAGTATCTATTCCATTTGGCAAAGGTTCAATTGTTCAACCAGAATCTCATGAAAATCCTTCTCAAATAGTTGAAAGCAGAATGACTGAACAGCCAGAAAGAGATTTGGATATAGTAGTAGGGGAATCTGTTAGTGAAAACACTTTAGTTAGCAAGGAAGAAGAACTAACTGCTTATGATTCTTCAGGTAATGAACTTGGAAGAGTCTGGTATGTAACTGCATTAGACAATGACAATACTGAAGGAACAGAAGAAAATCCTATTGATATAGACTATTTAATCAATAATGTTTTAAATAAAGTAGAACCAAAGAATGTATCTATAAGTAGAGAACCAGTTATAGAATCAAATGATGTTATAGTATTTATTGGAGGAGATAATAAATTTGATTTAAGAACTCAATCTCTAGATTTGAAATACGGTCAAAAGCTTTTATCTACTGGACATGGAGAGCTTGATGTTCAGTCAGACAATGGAACAATTGAAACTATATTTAGGCCTGAAGGAGAAAGAGCCAATATCATTGGAGATGATTCACTTGTAATAGTTAATGGTAATAATATTGTCTCAGGTTTTGAAATGACTGGTAGAGGTAGTAATTTAACATTAATTAATGGGGATAGTATCAAGGGTAATATTAATATAAATAATATTAAATTTGGACATATATCTAAAATAGAACAAGACAGTATTGGAATAAAAACTCAAAGTAAGTTTAGTGCTATTGATTTTAATGTTGATAGAGATCCAGATACGGCATTTGATATTGTAATAAAAAATAATGAATTTGAGTTGTCTAAAGACAATAATTTTGATGTAGTTAGAGGTATTGAAATTGATAACAATTCTATAAATGATGCAAATGAAAATATTATTATTTCAAATAATAATTTTATTAATTTTAATTCAACAAATAGTTCGTCTGATTATGCTGTTCATATATGGTATCTAAATACTTATAATGCCCCAATTATAGAACATAACATTATAGAAAATACTGACATAGGCATTTATTTTAATGAAATTATTGGAGATTCTATTGAAGACAAATTAAGTAATCTAAATAATTTAAATATAGAATATGAAAATGAAAATAATATTAGTGGTTCAGAGCATTTGGATGTATTTGATCATATAATTAATAACTGGTACGACTTAAATGCAGTTAGATATAATTTAGATAAAATTCATTTAGTAAAATCTAATTTAAATTCCGCAACACAGGGATATCAAGAATTAGCAAGTGATACTGCTAATAATGGTCAGGGATGGAACCCCATTGGCAAAGATAATTTTAGAGATTTTTCGGGAACATTTGCTGGTAATGATAAAATTATAAGAGACATTTATATTAATCGTAATTACACTCAAAATATTGGATTATTTAGTTCTCTAAGTAATGGAGAAATCAAAGATATCGGAATAAAAAATATAGAAATTATTGGGCATAGTGCAAACTCAGGAGGTCTTGTAGGGCATAATAAATCTGGAAAAATAATAAACTCATACTCTATTGGTAATATTCATGGATCGGAAAATGTAGGAGGATTAGTTGGATATAATGAAAATGGTACAATAATTAATAGTAATGCTGAAGGTAACATATCAGGTGCTTATTTTGATATAGGTGGATTAGTTGGTGACAATGAGGGTAATATCTTAGCAAGTTATTCTGAAACTAATATTGAAATAGAAGATAATAATTTTAATGACCAAAAAAATGTAGGAGGATTAGTTGGAAATAATTCTGGTTCTATTGAAGATAGTTATTCATCTGGAAAATTAATTGGTCCTGAAAAATCAGGGGGATTAGTTGGTAATAATGATGGAACTATACTGAGAAGTTATTCAAAAATAGATGTGACTTCTGATGGTAATTATATAGGGGGATTAGTTGGTTATAATAATGATGGTGATCCTAACAATGATTATAACATAATTAATAGCTACTGGGATGCTGAAATATCAAATCAAAGCGAATCTGATGGTGGAACTGGACTTACTACAGAAGAAATGAAAGATTCAGCTAATTATAATAACTGGGATTTTGTAAATGTTTGGGATATAGATACATCTACAAATAATGGATATCCATATTTGCAATGAAAATAGTAAAATATGAGTATTGTCTAGAAATAGACATTATCTTAACATTTAAGGCTTCTGAATTTTGGAAGCCTTAAATGTTTTATAGTATTTCTTGTGGAAGTCAGTTTTTTCTTTGCTTATTTGATCCACAGCATATATATTGTGGATTTATATATTCATTAAATAAAAAGCTGGACTGCATTGTTTCTGAAAAGCCAAATGCAAACAGGGAAAAACAGATAAGTATATATCAATATAAATTAAAATTAGTTGCCTGTGTTATTTTTAAAATAATGAAGAATATACTAGAATATATAATATAAAGCTGTTAATTGAATATAACCACGTATAATACTTCTTCAGAACTATTAATTATTTTTTAAAGTTTACGATAATATAAATATACCAAGTAAAATAAATGAATTAATATTTAATAATAGGAGCTGAAAGTATGTCTAATTATAAAAAAATACCAAATCTAGATAAACTTAAAAGTGGAGACCACACAGTACTGCTTTATAAAGAAACAAATGAAATTTTATCTGCTTCAGTTTCTTTTATTGAAACAAGTCTGAAGAGAAATGAAAAAATTCTTTATATCAAAGGTGATTTAAATATAGAAATTTTATTAAGTGAATTAAGAAAACAGATTTCTGGTCTTGATTTATATATAGAAAATGGACAACTGCAGTTTTTAACAAAAGAAGAGACATATGCTTTAAGTGATAATTTTAAAGCAAAAGAAATGATTGAAACCTTAAAAAAAGAATCAATGAAGGCTCTAGAAGAAGGTTATCATGGTTTAGCTATCACAGGAGAACTGAGCTGGGTTTTGAATTTCGAAGATGGTAAAAAAGAAATAATAGATTATGAGTGGATGCTCAATGCATATATCTTTGATGATTATCCTGTAGTGGCAATGTGTAGATATAATTTAAATAAATTTGATAAAAGTATTATCAAAGCAATAATTGAACTCCACCATTTTATAATCTGGCAGGGCAAGGTGCATGAAAATCCTTACTATATAGTTCCTGAAGGATATAGAGATAATCAAATTGTGGAGTATGAGATAGAAAGTTGGTTAAGAAATATTCAGGAATATGAAAAAAGAGAAAGTGTTTTTAAAGAAAAAATAAAAGAAAAAGAGAATAAATATCAAAACTTATTCAATTCAGCTCCAATTGGTATTGTTACAACTACTTCAAGAGGTAAAGCTGTAAATATTAATAAGACCATGGCAGAAATTTTAGGATTTGATAGTATTGAGGAAACTTTAAACCATTATCCTGATTTGTTTAATGATTTGTATGTTAATCCTGAAAGAAGAAAAGAATTTATGAAATTATTAAAAGAAAATGGTGAAGTAAAGGATCTTGATCTGAAAGCAATAAAAAAAGATGGAAGCCATATTTGGTTGAGTACTAATGCAAAAATAAGCAGTTATTGCAAAGAATATTTTGTGATTGAAGCCTTCGTCTTTGATATTACAGCAAGAAAAAATAGAGAAGAAAAAATTAGAGAACAAAAAGAAGAACTTTCAGCTTCAAATGAACAGCTAACAGCTTATAATGAAGAAATCATGGCTATGAACGAAGAGTTAGAACAGTCTTTTGAAGAAATAAATTTACTCAATCAGCGGTTTGTTAATATGATTGAGCTTGTAGCTAATATGGAAGATAAAACATTACTCAGTGAAAAAGAATTCTTTTCAGATTTATTAGAGAGTGCTGTTGATATAATTCCAGAAGCTGATTATGGGAAAATATGTATAATAAACAATCAGGACCAGTGTGAATTTATAGATGCAGTTGGTCATGATATTAAAATTTTAGAAAAAATAACTTTTGATCAAGAGCTGTTGATTAATAAGGAGAATCAATTTGTAAATAATACTAAGAATTATTTTTTCGATATAAATATGATGGAATTAGATAAAAAAGATCTCTTTTTAAAAGCATTAAAACCAATCAAAGATTCTTTATATATAAATATTGTAATAGATGATCAGACAGTTGGACGGATTGGACTTGATATTCAAAAAGAAAGCAGTATAGAATTTAGTGAGACTACTAAAAAGGTATTGCAGTCTTTTTCAACTTTGGCTTCTTCCTTTTTTGCCTTTAAGAGATTTGATAATTTACAGACTAACTTTACAAAAGAACTATTAACTTCGATTATTAAAATAATGGAGATGTATGA
>CAZYRX010000098.1:0-4694 GCA_964649895.1 uncultured Halanaerobium sp. | reverse complement strand
TTTTTATTTTAAAAAAATCGTTAAATTTAATTTACACAACTTATTATACAATACTCATTTAAGTAAATGTTTAGGCTATTTAAGCAGATAATATACTATTTAAGAATGTTAAATTGCAAAAATATCGGTATTCAACCAGATGGGCTTTCCATCTGGTTTTTTGCCTATAAGTTCTATTATTATAAAGACAATTCATTCTATAATAATTTAAATAAATTTTCAAAATCTGAACTTCATCAATAATTGTCGAAATATTATTAAAAATATGCATTTTATGCTATAATAAAATTAGAGAAAATTTGGTATTTCACATAATACCTTTATAATAGATGTCCATAATTTGAAGCCAAGAAAGGAGAGCAGATGAAAATTAAATATTTGGCAACATTTTTGCTGGTTATATTACTATTTAGCACTGCAGTTTCTGCAGCTGGAGAAATCGATGAAGGACTTAGCTACAGGACCTTTGATTTTCCAGCAGCCGGGAGATCTGATCCCTTTGAAGTCATGTATCCCTTTGAACTGACAAACTACGGTGAAATCAGAATATCATTTAAAATTGAGGAGCCAGAAGAGATAACAGATGATATGTACCAAAAAGAAGTGGTAGAGCTGGTTCTGCTTGACAAAAGAGCATTTAAAGATTACAGCCCATCATTATGGGATGAACTGATGGAAGGTGTTGATAATTATACCGACTATTTTGCACTCGGTCTGGTTAAAAGACTTTTTAATTCCGTTAAAAGTTTTCTCGGTATGGAAGATGAACCGCCATCTTATTTACATGCAAAAATAAGTGTCAAAGATAGACCGAGGACGATCATCCATGGGGTAGACAGCAGCGAAATGGATAAATCTGACGGCAAATATATCCTCATCATGCGCCATAAAGCGGGATTTCCGATCAAAGGTACATTTAAGATTAGATATCCAGGTGAGAATGTTGATTATGATCCCCAGGTGGATAAATACAGATCAGCAAAAGCAGATCTCCTCATAAATAAACTCAAACTAAATGAAGATAATAAGCTGGTTGTTGAGATGGCCAATATTGGAGAAGGTAATCTTTTTCTCGGCCACTGGTATTTAGACCAGGATGAAAGAGCAGAACTGGAAGTAGAGGTAGATGGTAAAAGATATTACAGAGATTTAAATGAATTTGATCCTTATAAAAAGCTTCGCTTCAGCATGGAGAATGTAAGTTATACCTTTGATGAGATAGAAATAAATGAGAGCACTCAAGTTAGAGCAAAAATTGATGCAGATGATGTAGTAGTAGAAGCCTTTGAGAATAATAATCAGCGCATTACTGAACTACCTGAACCTCTAAAAGTAGTTGGAAGTGCTAAAATTGAGCCAAAAGGGAATTTGAAGATGATTACTCCTAAAGCTGATTTGGAACTTGAGAGTGTTGTACTTAATAATCGAAATGAAATAGTTGTGCGTATCTACAATAGAGCAGCACCACTTAGTGACAGCCACTGGAGTGGAGATAACAGACCACTACTTAACATAAATATCAATGGAGTTGGAGTATCCAACAGCTCTATTAATGCCTTTGATCCTAATAGACGTTTAAAAGAAAAAAATGGATTCACAGTTCATAATACGGGGATAGTTTTAGAAGAGGCTGCTTTAGTTAGAGCAGAGATCGATTTTCTGGATAAACTGGAAGAAACAGATGAAAACAATAATGTTAAAGAGGTAAATATAGAACCATAAATACTTTGCTTTAAATTTTTTGTCAATAAAATGAGATTGTCCGACAGTCTTTAATTGTCGGCAGAAAGGGGCTGAGCTATGCAGAGGAGAAAATATCTATCAATTATTTTGGTTTTGATAATGCTTTTTGCTGTTATTATTACTGCTGCTGCAGAAGATGAGCTTGGAGAAATTTCATCTGATTCAGAAAATACAGCAGCTGAAGAAGTAAGCACAGACCAGGCTGGTGAAGAAACGGGAAGTGGAGAAGAAATTATCGGGAATATAGAAGCTCCGACAAATGTCAATGATCTGCTCAATTACTTCGAAAAACTGCAGGGGAATTGGGTAGTATATGAAAATGATGAGCTTGTTCAGGATACAACAGTTACTTATGAATATCTATCTCAAGAGAATGTGAGAGGAAAAGAAGCAGATAAGATTTCTATAGAAATTCACGATCTTAATAACGGCAGGATGCCGATGTATTTTTGGGTAGGTGAAGAAGAAATACTGCAGATGGAGATGGAGGGACAGATTATTCCCAAAGAAATGGTAGATATGATGAAAGAAGATCTTTTATCATCCGTATTTGCTCCATTTGTAATGTACAAAGAACTTAATATAGCGGAACTAAAAAAACAGGGAAAAACGAGCAGGACAACAGAAACATTCGGGGATGAAGAACTTGATATTATAAAAATTGAAGGAGAAAACCTGGCTGAAATGAGATTGGAATCAGGAATGGTCAAGCTTGCTGATTTTGAAGATTTTTTAATAGTAGTGGAATATAAATATCTCGCAATTGACAGCAATCAGAAGGTTGATTTTCTCGTTGAAGATCTAAAAATGCGTTAAGTCAGGAAAGGAGAGCAGATGAAAACTAAATATTTGGCTGTGCTTTTGCTGTTAATTTTATTATCCTCATCTGCAGCAGCTGAGATTCCAGAGAATAATTATGTCTACAGAGGTATATATTTTGGAATGTCGGTCAAGGAATTCCACGAAAACTTGAGAAGTGATGAGAAGATGGAGTTAAGCATTGGCATACCGGAAATTGAAATAGAAGGTACGGTCTACAACATATTTGCTCTTTATGATGATGACAGGCTTTATGAAATATATTTTGAGAGTCCAGACTATATTGCAAATTATTATATCAGGAAAAGAATAACTGAACTTTCTAAGCTAATTGAAGCTGATTATGGAGAGGCCGATATAATAAATGAATTTGAGATTTCTGAAGTAAAAGACGAAATACTCTGGCGGAAGTGTTGGGAGAGAGAAGAAAAGAATATAGAAATAGGGATTGGAAAGTTTGATACCAAAAATTATGTATCTCTGCACATGCTCTATCTGCCGATTTATGAAGAAATCTTAGATCAATGATTCATCTTAATAAAACGATCAAAACTTAAGCTTTTCAGCATCAATCGACTGGAAAGCTTTTTCTTTTCTATTCATTAAAAACTACTCAACACGGAGGAAATTATAATGAGAAAAAGAATTAAATTTATTTCATTAATAATTGTTTTTATTCTCTGTATTTCTCTTTCAGGAGCGGTTTCTGCATTTTCTGAAGATGCACCCACAGAAGATCTTCCAAACAGTCAGGATCACCCATTGATTTCGAGATTTCCTGGTTCATATCTCAGATATTATAATAGAGTAAACTATGATGAGTTTAATATACCTTTTAATAAACTGGATGATGCAGAAATTGCTTCAGAATATGCAGACAGTGATCTTTATTTTGAAGGTCAGCTAACTGAAAATTTCTATATTATTCCGGATAATTATTCTACATTAGAAGTTTTTAGAAATTATGAGACTGCACTAAAAGATGCTGGATTTGAAATCATAGCGAAAAAGAAGAGGGAAGTTTCTCGTAATTTTAGTAATCGCCTATATGAGCAGGTAAATTTTAAAGATGCAGAAGAAACTAAATTTGAAGCTGTGGATAATAGAGAGAAAGATGCTTACTATCTGGCAGCTAAGCTGGGTAAAGGAGAATCTGAAGTATATCTCTCCCTATTTATAGGTAGACACGGTTTTTATGGAGGTAACTGGTCAGATGGCTTACCTGCTGTATTCCAGGTAATAGTTGAAGAAAAAGAGCTCAGCACGGATTTGATTGAAGTTAACACTAATTTTGAAAATTTAGGTAGAAAAGAAAGCAGCCTAGCAAACGATCTTCCTAAAAAAGATGTTTCTAATGCTAAGGACCATCCACTCCTTTCGAGAATTCCTGGTTCATATCTCAGATATTATAATGGAGTAAACTATGATGAGTTTAATATACCTTTTAATAAACTGGATGATGCAGAAATTGCTTCAGAATATGCAGACAGTGATCTTTATTTTGAAGGTCAGCTAACTGAAAATTTCTATATTATTCCGGATAATTATTCTACATTAGAAGTTTTTAGAAATTATGAGACTGCACTAAAAGATGCTGGATTTGAAATCATAGCGAAAAAGAAGAGGGAAGTTTCTCGTAATTTTAGTAATCGCCTATATGAGCAGGTAAATTTTAAAGATGCAGAAGAAACTAAATTTGAAGCTGTGGATAATAGAGAGAAAGATGCTTACTATCTGGCAGCTAAGCTGAGTAAAGGAGAATCTGAAGTATATCTCTCTATATTTATAGGTAGACACGGTTTTTATGGAGGTGGCTGGCCAGATGGCTTGCCTGCTGTATTCCAGGTGATAGTTGAAGAAAAAGATTTAGAAACTGATTTAATTGATGTCGAAGGAGTTATGAAAGAAATAGAAAGTAAAGGAAAAGCCAGCATTCAGGGCATCTATTTTGAACATGATAGTACAAACATTAAAGCAGAATCTCAACAGAATATAGAAAAAATTGCAGAACTATTGAATGAAAATCCAGAATTAGAACTCTATGTGGTGGGTCATACAGATTATACAGGCAGCCTGGAATATAATATGGATCTTTCAAAACGAAGAGCTAAAGCTTTGGTGGAGAGACTTGT
>CAZYRX010000097.1:0-4793 GCA_964649895.1 uncultured Halanaerobium sp. | reverse complement strand
CGATAAAGAAAGAAATTAATGTACAGATGGAAGAAAATCCTGTCTATTATAAAAAGCTAAGTGAGCGACTGGAAGAGATCATCGAAAAGAGAAAAAATAATCAGATGAGTCTTTTAGAAAAGATTGATGAGATGAAGGATATTATTAAGGATATGAGAACAGTCCAGTCGAAAGCAGAAAAACTGGGGTTAAACAAGAAAGAGTTTGCCCTCTATGAACTCCTTTTAAATGAGAGAGAAAAAAAAGAAAAGGGCAAAGTTGCAGAAGAACCTGGTGAATATACTGCAGGTGAGAATAATAACGAGCCTTATGTAAACAAAACTGTCAAGGAGGTTACCCAGAATATCTTTAATGACTTAAGTGAGTACACTAAGATTGATCTCTGGCGTCAGAAGACTGAAGTTCTTCAGAAGATGCGAAAAACAACCAAGGTTCACTTGATCAAATATGATGAGTTTAAGAAGAAATATGAGAGTTTAACTAACAAGATAATTAAGCTCTCTCAGAATATATTTATGTTTTAATCGGAGGTAAGAATGCAGCAAATCAAACTGGGAAATAAACTAATAAATTATGAAATAATACGCACTAGACGCAAAACAATGGGGATCATTGTTGATCATGAGAGGAATTTAATAGTTAGATCTCCAAAAAATACAGCAGAAACTAAAATAGAAGAGGTACTAAAGAAAAAAACTAACTGGATTCTTTCCAAATTAAAGGAAATGGATAAGATTAAGCCGGCACCAAAAGAAAAAGAATTTATGACCGGGGAGAAACTTCCCTATTTAGGTCGAAGATATAGGCTGAAGGTTAATCCGGCAGAAATTTCAAAAGTGGAAGTAAAGCTCTACCAGGGAAAATTCGTTATTGACTATCCAGTGGAGCTTACAGATAAGAAAGAAAAGCGACGAGAAGAAATTCGGACTGCATTAATTGAATGGTATCGTGAACATGCTAAAGAAAAGATTAATGAGCGCGTGGATAAGTATAAGGTTAAGCTTGATGTTGAACCAAATAATGTCGTTGTAAAAAAACAAAAGAAACGCTGGGGCAGCTGCAGCAGCAAAAATAACCTTAACTTTAACTGGAAGATCATTATGGCACCAATGTCTATTGTAGATTATCTGGTTGTACATGAGCTTACTCACCTAATACATGACAATCATTCTAGAGATTTCTGGGCAACAGTAGCTGCTGTTATACCTGATATTAAAGAGAAAAAAGAGTGGCTTAAAGTGAACGGTAAAAGATTAGAATTTTAACTAACTAAAGTTTTTTGTTGTAGAATAATAGAATTGATATAATAGTATTAGTAGGTGGTTTACTCTAGAGAAGGAAGGAGTTAAAATATGGATAACAAAGATCTTAAGAAAAAGTTAAGAGATTTAAAGCCGATTTTAGAAAAGAATTATAAGGTTAAAAGTATCGGTCTTTTTGGGTCATTTGCAAGGGATGAAGCTAATGAAGACAGTGACGTAGATATTCTAGTCCAGTTTTCTGAAGATATAGGCTGGGAATTTATAGATTTAAAGCGATTTTTGGAAGAGAGTTTAGAACGAGAGGTTGATTTAGTAACTGTAGAGGCTCTAAAGTCAGAATTAAAAGAAGAAATATTAAGAGATGTGATATATCAATGAGAAGAGACCTATTATTTTTAAAGGATATCATTAAGGCAATGAATAAAATATTTAGTTATACTGAAAAGATGACAAAAGAAGATTTTAAAAAAGATGATAAAACTATTGATGCAGTTTTGAGAAATGTAGAAATTATAGGGGAAGCAGCAAATAAATTATCCGAAAGAATCTATGAAGAAAATAAAAGTGTTCCCTGGGGACGAATGATTGGGTTAAGAAATATTGTTATTCATGAGTATTTTGGTGTGGATTTAAATATTATTTGGCAGATTGTTACAGTTAATTTACCAGAAACTAAACCTAAAATCGAGGAAATATTAAAAGAGATATCTTGAATTAATTTATTTTTAGGCAGTAGGGGGTAAAAGCATTAAGATATTAACATGGAATTGCAATAGTCACGATGTTGAATTCACCAGATTTGAGTGAAAATTACTACAGGGAGGTTTTTATAAATGAAACAATTGCTAAATAGTAATCTATATGTTGGTGCAATTGATGACCTCTCCCAAATAAATAAAAATAATTGGTCAATTGTACATGCAACCCAGACTGTACATTATAAAATTTTTGGTTGGAATAGCATATATTAAATGAGGGAGATTACTGACATGTCAAATAAAATAATCATTAAATATCCTGATAATCTGACTGACTTACTTCAGGAAAGTCCTGAAGAATTTGAAAGAGAAGCTAAAATGGCAATAGCGGCCAAACTATTTGAATTAAAAAGGATATCTTCTGGAATGGCTGCAGAAATGGTAGGTATGGATCGAGTTTCATTTCTTTTCGAGTTACACCGGTATGGGGTAGAAATGATAAATATGGAACCAAAAGAATTAGCTTCTGATCTTAAAAATGCTTAAACCTGATATAAAAAAATGGTGCCCCCGGTAGGAGTCGAACCTACGCTCAAGGCTTCGGAGGCCTTTGCTCTATCCACTGAGCTACGGGGGCATTACCTAAATTATTTTAACAGAATGAGACTTTAATGTCAATAAGCTGAGCTGTTTAAAATTTTTAATTTGAAATAAAAAAATAATATTAATTATTTAACAGCAGTTTAATTTTTTTAATGATATAATTATCTCTGGAAGATAAAAAATCCAGAAGGAGATTAAATTATGAAAAATAATTGTGATCAGAATGAGTGAACATAATCATGAACATTCAGATACTTCAAATATCAAACTAGCTTTTTTCTTAAATTTATCTTTTACCATTGTTGAGATTATTGGTGGTTTCTTAACCAACAGTATGGCTATTTTATCTGATGCCCTGCATGATTTAGGAGATTCACTTTCTTTAGCAATGTCCTGGTATCTAGAAAATTATTCTCAAAAAAGGGCAGATAAGGATTTTAGCTATGGCTATGCTCGTTTTTCGCTCTTAGGAGCCTTAATCAATAGTATAGTTTTAATCTTAGGATCTATCTTTATTTTAACAAAGGTTATTCCGAGAATTTTTGCTCCTCAGGCTGTACGTCCAGAAGGGATGTTGTACCTAGCTATTTTAGGAATAATAGTAAATGGGATTGCTGTTTTTAAATTAAGAGGTGGGGGCTCTTTAAATAAAGATGTTGTCAGCTGGCATCTTTTAGAAGATGTTTTAGGCTGGATTGCAGTACTAATAGTTAGTATTATTTTGATTTATAAAGATCTTCCAATTTTAGATTCGCTGCTTTCATTAGTAATTAATATCTATATTTTATATAATGTAATTTTTAAGTTGAAAAAAGTCTTAAATGTTTTTTTACAGAGAGTTCCACATGGAATTGAGATCGAAGCACTACAGCAGAAAATAGCAGCAGAGACACAGGCGCTTGCAGCTCATCATACCCACATCTGGACTTTAGATGGAGAAAAGAATTTTCTCAGTACTCATGTGATTATTCCAGATCAATTTTCAAAAGAAGAAATAATAAAGCTTAAATCGAAAATTAAAGAATTACTGGCCGCAGAAGAAATAGATCATGTAACAGTAGAGATAGAATATCAAAATGAGGAATGTGAAAATGAAAATTGTAAGGCTTAGATAGGTCAAAAATTTGAGGAGGGTTAATACAGTGCAAAAGAAAAAGACTCTCAGAGAAAAACTCAATTCAAAGCTGCTGGAAAAATCAGATATTCCAGTAATTGTTTTTTTAACAGTTCTCTTTAGTCTATTTTTTGTCTGGAGAATGCGAAAATTTTAAGTACAAAAAGAGCAGAGTTTTTAAATAAGCTGGAAAATTTATCAGAAAAAGAAGTGTTAAACCGTTTAAATAAAGAAGTGTTTTTTACTGAAGATAATTATGATTATTTTGATGAAAAAGCTGAGGATATCTGGGAAGTCATAAATATGAAATACTCTGAATATTTGGCTCCAGAGCTTGTTTCTCAGTTAATTGATCTCCATACCTCCCTTAAAGATCTCGGAAGTTCCATCAGGCAGTATGAAAAGAGTGAATTCTTAAAAGCACACCGAGAATACTATCAAAATGTTGGTAAACAATCAGCAGCAGCTCATTTAATTGATCTAATTGAAATACTAAATGACTTAAAAGAAGCAGGTTATTCTGAGCTGGCCAGGGACTAAATAAGGAGTTTCCCCATTTTTTAAAATAGCAAAAACTCAAAGTTGTCAACAGGCAAAATTGTGGATAAATTGTTCTTAGAAACTCTTAAAATAGATTATCCACAGATTACGTAAAAAAGGTGAAACAAGCTCCTGTTTTTGGTATAATTAGTTTACACCCAAAAAACACCAAAAAGGAGTTGTTTCACCGTGAATAATTATACCAGATTTATCTATGAAATGAAACGAAAAGTAAGTAATTTTTCTAAAAATATTTCTAAAAGATTGTCAAAACCCAAATCTAAATTCATTACTCAGATGATTTATGGCTTTTTGAAGTCTCAATCAGTTCTTTTAAGTGAGGTTTCTCGTGCTTTAAAAGAAAATATTCTGCTTAAGAAGACTATTGAAAGATTATCCAGAAATCTTGAAAATTTTGATGATCAAGAAGAATTAATAGAGGAATATATAAGAAAAATAAAGCCTCATATTAATGACAATACTGTCTTTTGCTGTGACAAATCAGATTTAGTTAAGCTCCACAGCTATGCACCAATTAAATTACCTGCATTAAAAGATAAAGAGCTAACTCTTGTG
>CAZYRX010000096.1:0-4830 GCA_964649895.1 uncultured Halanaerobium sp. | reverse complement strand
CAGGAGTAAATATAGAAATTAAACTTTAATGTCAGGAGGTGTATTAGGCCATGGCAAAAACTATAATTGCAAAAAAACTGGGGATGACTCAGTATTTTAAAGATAATGGTGATGTTGTACCTGTAACTGTAGTTGAGGCCGGTCCCTGTGTTGTTACACAGATCAAGACTACACAAAAAGATGGTTATGAAGCAGTACAGCTTGGATTTGGAGAAGTAAAAAAACACAGATTAAACAAGCCAAAACTCGGCCAATTTGAAAGCCGCAACTTAGAACCCAAAAAACATTTAAGAGAATTTAAAAATATAGATCTTGAATTAAATGAGGGAAGTGAAGTTGCTGTAGATATTTTTGAAGAAGGTGAATTAGTAAATATTTCCGGTATTTCTAAAGGTAAAGGTTTTGCTGGTAATATTAAAAGATGGAATCATCACCGTGGTCCAATGACTCATGGTTCGCATTTTCATCGTGCACCTGGTTCAATTGGAGCTGTAGATGCAAGAAGAGTTTTTAAAGGCTTTAAGATGCCTGGTAGAATGGGACATAGCAGAGTAACAGAGAAAAATTTAGAAATTGTTAAAATTGACTTAGAGCGTAATCTGCTTTTGATTTCTGGATCAGTACCGGGAGCTAAAAAAGCAATATTGGAAATTAAAACTGTAGAAAATTAAATAGTTAAATGAATGAAAGGAGGATTTTAGATGCCGCAGGTAGCAAAATTCGATCAGAGTGGAAATGAGTTAGAAAAAGTAGAATTAAACGACTCTGTATTTAATGATAAAATAAATGAACATGTAGTACACCAGGTAGTAAATGCACAACTCGCTGCCAGAAGAGGTGGAAATGCTTCTACTAAAACTAGAGGTAAAGTTCGCGGTGGTGGCCGTAAACCATGGAGACAAAAAGGAACTGGACGTGCTCGTCATGGTAGTATTAGATCACCATTATGGGTAGGTGGTGGAATCACCTTTGGTCCTTCTCCACGCAGCTATGATAAGAAGCTGACCAAAAAAATGAAAAGACTTGCTTTAAGATCTGTTTTAACTGATAAAGTTCAGAGAGATGAAGTTATTTTAGTTGATAAAATTGATTTAGATAAGCCGAAAACTAAAGCAGTTGTTCAAATTTTGGCTGACCTAAATTTAGAAGATAAAAAAACATTAATAGTAATGCCTGAAAAAGATAAAAATTTATATTTATCAGCTCGGAATATACCTAATGTTAAAACTCTGCTGGCTGGTTCAGTAAATGCTTATGATCTTTTGGATAACGAGATGATTATATTTATTGAAGAAGCGGTTAAAATGGTTGAGGAGGTGCTGGCTGAATGAAAGATGCAAGAGATATAATAATAGCACCTATTATTTCAGAAAACAGTATGGAACAAATGGAAGAAGCAAATACTTATTCTTTTAAAGTTGCTAAAAAAGCAAATAAAATTGAGATCAGAAATGCTGTAGAAGAAATATTTAATGTAAAAGTTATTAATGTAAATACAATGAATGTTAGAGGTAAAAAAAGAAGACTCGGCTTTCACGAAGGGAAAAAACCTGACTGGAAAAAAGCCCTGGTAAAACTGGCTGCTGAAGATGAAATTGAAATATACGAAGGCCTCTAAAAATTAATATAAAAGGAGGGAATAAAGATGGCGATTAAAAGTTTTAAACCAACCACACCTTCAAGGCGCTATATGACAGTTGCATCTTTTGATGAGATTACAACTGATCAGCCTGAAAAGAGTCTGCTGGCTCCTTTAAAAAGAAAAGGTGGACGTAATGTTGATGGCAGAATCACAAGCCGTCATCAGGGTGGTGGCCATAAACGCCGTTATCGTTTAATAGATTTTAAGCGGGATAAAGATGGTATTCCTGCTAAAGTAAAGACTATAGAATATGATCCTAATCGTTCAGCAAGAATTGCTTTACTACAGTATGTAGATGGAGAAAAAAGATATATTCTTGCTCCTAACAAAATAAATGTTGGGGATGTTTTAGAAACTGGAATAGGTGCAGATATTACTCCAGGTAATGCTCTGCAGTTAAAAGATATTCCTGTTGGTACAATAGTTCATAATGTAGAACTACAGGCAGGAAAAGGTGGACAGATTGCTCGTTCTGCAGGAAGTATGGCTCAATTACTTGCTAAAGAAGGTAAATTTGTTCATATAAAAATGCCATCTGGTGAAGTAAGACTTATTCATCAAGAATGCAAAGCAACTGTAGGTCAAGTAGGAAATATTGATCATGAAAATATTAAAATTGGTAAAGCTGGACGCACCCGCTGGAAGGGTAAAAGACCTCATGTGCGTGGTGTTGTAATGAATCCTCACGACCACCCACACGGTGGTGGAGAAGGTAAATCACCTGCTGGTCGACACCCAGTTACACCTTGGGGTAAACCTACTATGGGTAAAAAGACACGGAAACCAAAGCGGTCTGATAAGTATATTATCCGTTCCCGTCATGCCAAGAAACGCAAATAGTAGAAAGGAGGATTATTTATGGCTAGATCTGTAAAAAAAGGACCTTTTGTCTCTAAGAAATTAATTGAGACAATCAGAGAAATGAATGAGAGTGGAGAAAAGAAGGTTATTAAAACCTGGTCCAGAAGCTCAACCATTTTCCCTGAAATGGTTGGACATACAATTGCTGTCCACGACGGCCGTAAACATGTACCGGTATATATCACTGAAGAGATGGTAGGACATAAGCTAGGAGAATTTGCTCCAACCAGACTCTTTAGAGGTCACGGACGCCACACAGAACGTTCAACAGCACTTAAATAAAGGAGAATTATTGTAAGTAAGGGGGTTTTATAATGGAAGCAAAAGCAGTTGCAAAACATCTGCGTATTACTGCTCGTAAAGCTAGATTAGTTACAGATTTAATTAAAGGTAAAGATGCTAATACCGCAGTTGCAATATTAAAAAATACACCAAAAAAAGCTGCTAAAATGACAGAAAAAGTATTAAATTCAGCTATAGCAAATGCTGAAAATAATCATGATATGTTCATAGATGACCTGACTGTAAAAAGAGCTTTTGTTGATGAAGGTCCAACTATGAAAAGATGGAAACCACGTGCACAGGGTCAGGCTAGCCCTATTAAAAAAAGAACAAGTCATATTACTATCGTTTTAAGCGATCAAAAGGAGGGATAGAACTTGGGTCAAAAGATAAATCCACATGGTCTGCGTGTCGGAGTTATAAAAGATTGGGATGCTAAGTGGTATGCGGATAAAAATGATTATTCCAAACTTTTAAACGAAGACCGAAAGATCAGAAGTCATGTAAAAGAAAAGATGTTTGAAGCTGGGATTTCTAGAATAGTAATTGAAAGAGCTGCCAACAGACTTAAATTAGATGTCTATACTGCAAGACCTGGTATGGTAATTGGTCGCGGTGGTTCTGAAGTTGAAGCTTTGAGAAATGATATAGAATCTTTAACAGGTAGAACTGTTCAAATTAATGTTGTAGAAGTTGAAGATCCAGAGATGAATGCCCAATTAGTAGCAGAAAATATTGCTTCTCAACTTATTAGAAGGATTTCATTCCGTAGAGCTATGAAACAGGCTCTGAATCGTGCAATGAGAATGGGAGCTGAAGGCTTTAAAGTTCAGAGTAGCGGACGTCTTGGTGGTGCCGAAATGGCAAGACGTGAAGGCTATAGTGAAGGAAGTGTTCCACTGCATACTCTTAGAGCTGATATTGACTACGGTTTTGCAGAAGCAGATACAACATATGGTACAATTGGAGTAAAGGTATGGATCAATAAGGGAGAAGTACTTCCAGAAATAGAAGAATAGATAGATTATGCAGGAAAGGAGGCTCTTTAATGTTAGTACCAAAAAGAGTTAAACATCGTAAGCAAATGAGAGGAAGAATGAAAGGTAAAGCTGTACGCGGTACCAAAATTGACTTTGGTGAATATGGCCTTCAGGCCTTAGAACCGGTATGGATTACTAATAGACAGATTGAAGCTGCTCGTGTTGCCCTGACAAGAAGTATTAAAAGGGGTGGTAAGGTTTGGATTAAGATTTTCCCGGATAAACCTGTAACTGCTAAACCAGCTGAAACAAGAATGGGTAGTGGTAAAGGTGCACCTGAAAAATGGGTGGCTGTTGTAAAGCCAGGTAGAATTATGTTTGAGCTGGCTGGTGTACCAGAAGAGGTTGCCAGAGAAGCAATGCGGCTTGCATCTCATAAACTGCCAATCAAAACTAAATTTGTAGCAAGAGAGGGAATGGATGGTGAGGCCGATGAGAGCTGATGAATTAAGAAATTTAACTGAAGCAGAGTTAGAACAAAAAGCCCGTGAATTTAAGGAAGAATTATTTAACCTTCGTTTTCAGCATGCAACAGCACAGCTGGATAATCCCATGCGGATCAAAGAGGTTAAAAGGATTATTGCCCGGATAAAAACTATTTTACGGGAAAGAGAATTAAATATAGAAAGGGCTTAATTCTTTTTTGAAAGGAGGATTCCCATGGAAAGAAATGTACGCAAAGAAAGAACTGGTGTTGTGGTAAGTGACAAAATGGATAAAACTATTACAGTTGCAGTAGAAAGAAGAACACAGCATCCTGAATATAGAAGAGTAATCAAAAAGACAAAGAAATATAAAGCTCATGATGAGGAAAATTCTTGTAATGAAGGTGACAAAGTTAGAATTATGGAAACACGTCCATTGAGCAAAACTAAAAGATGGCGTCTTGTAGAAATAATTAAGAGAGCAAAATAAGTCCTGTTAGTAGAAAGGAGGGCCTGAAAATGATTCAATCTGAAAGCCGTTTAAAGGTAGCGGATAATTCAGGTGCCCGTGAACTTTTAT
>CAZYRX010000095.1:0-4847 GCA_964649895.1 uncultured Halanaerobium sp. | reverse complement strand
ATATTTTCAGTAAACCTCTTTGCCTTCACGAATAAATCTGCATTTATCTTTTGTTATTACTCTGGTCTCATTAGATGAAATTTTAACAATTAATTGTTTACTATTCTTTTCTATAACTTTGGCTCTTTGTCCACTATTTAATTCTACAACATCATTAACCTTTATTTCTCTTTTTTCTTCTTTCTTTTTTCTTTTATCTGCCAGCGGTCTTTGAAAGGTAAATTCAAAAGTATTTCCGCTTTCAATTACATTTCTAAATTCTTCATACATTGGAAAATTTCCAATTCCGCTCACCTCAAGCCAACCTTTGGTTCTGCTTAATGCAACAAAAAGCTGGTTCCTTAGTGCAAAATCAGCTTCATCTTCTGCGATTTTATCTAAACCAATTACATAAACCATATATGCTTCATTACCTTTAGCTCGGTAAGTAGTTGTAAATGTAACAGCGCCATCATTCCAAAATTTATTAGGATCAACATTTGGGAATTTAGGATATAATATATTATTTTTTAATGCCTTAGGAATAAATATATCAATATCTTCTTGTTTTAATCTTTTGGCAGCTTCAACTTTTAACTGAAACGCCTCTCTATTATTCCCTAATGCAATAACTAAAATATCTCTACTTGGATCTAAATTATCTACTTCAATATTGTATTTAATTTTTTCTGCCAAATTATTCAATTCTTCTTTTCTGGTATTATAGCTATTAAATTTAATAATATCTTCAGGCCAAAGCTCAGGTACTCTATTTGGAGTCATTTCTTTTGGCCGATGCAGAACTACTTTTTGACCAACCGGGTTAAAACTGCCTTCTTTAACTTCATAGCCTATGTTTTCCCAATCTTCCTGTGTTGTATAACCTCTAAGCATAGCATCAGGCCTTAACAATCCCATTCCTACTGCATGAGCTGCAGTCAAAATAGGGCCAGGAGTTCTGTAGCATTTATTCATAATCTCACTTTTTCTAATGCCCCCAGGATGGAATCCACTAACCATTCTTTTAAAATGTGGGTCATCTCCAAACAACTGTGGCGCTGTAGGTATATTAAGAGCATTTAAGCTTTGAGCTTCATCATAAGCCCAAACTAAACGTTTATCTTTATCTTCATCTATAGTTTTTAAACTCTGATAAGCCAACCAATAAAATGGCTGTTTATCCTCATATTTTATTTCTTCTTTATCTACAACTAGATCCTGTGCCTCATCAATTAAAACTGCATCATAAACTTCTTTAATCTCATCTACTTCTTCTAATAAAAACTTACATGCATGAACTAATTTTTCATTTGGCGCACCATCAATCAATTTTTTTCTGCCTGCATGAAGTGGTTTTACATTATGAATATTACATATTTCTCTATAAAATCCAGGTTGGTCCTTTGCTCCCCAGGCATGTAAGACCTGCAGCTTATCATTGTTCCTTGGATTATATTTTTCTTCACCACTGCTGAATCTCTTAAGCCATTTATTTAATTCTTGAATTACATTGTCATATAAACTTCTGGTGAAAAAGACTAAAGCAATTTTCCAATCTGGATGCTTTAAGTGCATATGAGCAGCTTTTTGTGCTAGAAGTACTGTTTTACCTGAACCAGCAATTCCTCTTATTCTCTGCGGACCAGGTGGTATTGTTTTTCCTATAACTTCCTGCTGCATATCGACTTCAAAAAGATCTTCTTTTATTTTAGTCTTAACTTCACTTCTGGTTTTCTTTTTATTTTTACCAAAAATTCTACCAATTAAACCATCTTTCTCAGTATTTTCATTACTGCCAGTTTTTTCACTAAATGTATTTTGACCGGTGAAAACCATCAAAAGTTCATTCCAAGCTTGATTATTTATTGAGTTATTGCCTTCCAAAGTTTCGATTTCTTCAATCCTATTTAGAAAACTCTGTTTGCTTAAATGATTTTTGAAAATGATTTTTCGTTCATCAAAATTATTATTTTTCCAGTTTTTTTCATCTCTCTTTGAAAGTATTACTGCTGCAGTTTCTTTTATGCCTCTAATCTTTCTATTTCCCATATAAAGTCCTTTAATCTCATATAATTTGTCCTCTACTTCATAAATAGGAGAGTAACTCCTGCCGTCAGCAAAATCCCACCTATCATATTGGGTATTCAAAATTTCTCCATCTTCATAATTCAATATTTCTAATACAACAACTCCCAGTTCTTTATCTATAATTGTTATATCAGGCTCTTTATTACTTTCTCCTCTTTTTGAAAATATGGGATATCTCCAGTAAGCTATACATTCCCTACCACTGAAAGCTTTTCTAACAGAATCCCACACTTCCTGATATGTTTTCTGAGCTTGATCAATAGTATCAGTTGTAATGAACTTATATTCTGAACTAATTTCTATGCTGTTATCAGAATTAATTTTAATAATTTCATCTTCTTCAGCGTTGAATACTAATCGACTGCTTGATTTTTCGCTTTTCACTTTTCTATTTTCTAATTCACTGCTATTTTGATTTTTCTTTAATTCATCTATCTCCTTCTGCATCTCTTCTATTAAATTATCATATTTATTTTCTAAAACTTCCAGATTTATATTCTCATTATTTTCTTTTGAAGGAAGTTTAAACTCTTCTGCTTCATATTTCCAGTTACCATAAACCTGCATAAACCATACAGCTAATTTGTGACTCAATGAAAGCAGAGTTTTAGCAGTTTCTAGAGAATCCAGTGACTCATGAACTCCTTTATTACCCTCTATTCTTAACGTATGGAAAATATTTTCTATTTCATTTTTTATTAAATCTTCTCTTTCTAATAATTTAAGTTTATTAAAGAAACTGTTTTCTTCAGGTTCTTCTAAATTATCATAAGCAAATATGTAATCAACAATCTGTTCTGTAAACATTCTTAATTTAATTATTGTAGTATTTGGGTCCTGATACAAATTTTCTTCCGCAAGTTCTGCTAATTCAGCCAAATTAGGCCATTTATCTTTTAAAAATATAAAATTACTAGTCACAAGTATCACCTCATATTTTGATTATGATCTAAATATAAACCTTTTATTTCCTAATTATTATAATTCGTTAAACTTTAGATTAAACCTGCTTCACTAGTATTATTTTTACAATTTTCGCAAAATTTCTTGGATTATGACCTACTTATATTATTATACACTATAGCTGTGACACCATATCTTTACAAACTGATGTATATCTAATATAATAATCTGCATTTTAATTTTGACAACATCAATTTATCTAAATATAATTAGATGACAATATCTTAATTTTAGTTTACTAAACGCTAAAAACTTGTAAAGTAAAAATAAGTAGGGAGAGAAAGAACATGCAGAAAATCATAAGAGATATGATCAAATATTTTGAGGGAGATGTTGGGAGAATAAATCATGCGTTAAAGGTTTATACCTTTGCTGATATTATAAGTGATTCAGAAAATTTATCTGCTCAAAAAAGAAAGGTATTACTAACTGCTGCTCTAGTTCATGATGTTGGAATCAAAAAAGCAGAGGAAAAATATGATTCATCTGCAGCTAAATATCAGGAACTGGAAGGTCCAGCCCAGGCTGAAAAAATACTAAGAAAATTTAATTTAGATGGTGAATTTACTGAGCGAGTATGTTTTCTGGTGGGCAACCACCACAGCTATTCAAAAATAGACGGGATTGACTTTCAGATTCTAGTTGAAGCTGATTTTTTAGTAAATATTTATGAAGATAATATGGGAAGAGAAAAAATTATAAAGATAAGAGATAATATTTTCAAAACAGCTAGTGGAATTGAACTGCTCGAAGACCTTTATCTTTAAAAATTGAAAGTTAAATGTGGTAATCAAAACAATGATTTCGATTCTCTATTATATTGATTATACCTAAGTTGAATTTCAATAAACATAAATTAGCAAACAAATGTATTTTATATCTATTATATAATTTCAGATCAGGCAAACTACGAAAAACCCTCCTCAAAATGAGAAGGGCTTATAACCAATCTATTTAAACATATTTATTCTCTTAAAGCTTCTTTTAATTCTTCCAAATCTTTTATTTTAGATATCTTTTGACTTAATTCTTCAATTTTACTAATATTTACTTGATCAATTAACTCGAATATTGCTTCATCTGAACCTTCAAAATTTCCTTTAACTAACTTTTTAAATAATTTACGTTCACCCTGTTCCTCGCCCTGCTCTTCTACATATTTAAAAAATTTAACCATTTTATACTCCCCCCAGAGTTCTGAAATATCTTGATTGTTTAAAAATTTATCACTTAAAACAATAGTTAAAGCTACTATCTTATTTTTAATATTTTGATCTACTTCCAATTTTTCTTCCAGTCCAATAGTTTTTTTAACTCGCTTAGCCATTGTTTCATCACTATTCATCAATGGGAGAAAAATTAAATCCAGATAATTAATTTGTTCCTTATTTTCTATTTTTTCTTTTAATTCTTTGAATTTTTTCTTGCCATTTTTATCAGTCATATTTACAACATTGGCATTATAATCAAGACTACCGCAAATCAAATTTGCCTTTGGTACAGGATAACCTTTTATGCATAAAATTATAGTCCGAATCCTATCTCTATATCTATTATATAACTTTAAATCATAACTAGCAAAGCGAATTAAGTCATCAACCGATATTTCTATCTCCTCTTCAAGATGCAATATTGAGCCATCTTCCAACGTAAAATTCAAATCTATCTTTTCAGCATTTGTCTCAATCTCTGTAAATTCAGTTTCAAGATAAGAAACAATTCCAGGCAGATCTACCTTTAAAAAATCAGCAATATTATCTTTAAATAGATTAAAAGAATCTTTAAAAACAAAATCATAATTATGTGCCGTTATATCA
>CAZYRX010000094.1:0-4859 GCA_964649895.1 uncultured Halanaerobium sp. | reverse complement strand
AGAAACTAAGTGAAATTATGGTTACTGAAACCATATTTAAAAGAGTTAAACCAATCCCTACTGCAAAAAAAGAAATTAAAAGAATATAATATCCAGGTGATAAATAAACTGCTATTAGTGCAGCAGTAGTATGTACAAGACCATAAATCAATACTCGTATTAAACCAAATTCTTCTATTATTTTCCCACTAATAAAATAAATAATGATTGCTCCAGCTGATAAAAAAGAAAGGAGAAAACCAAGCTGACTATAATTTAAAGCAAAATCATCCATGATAAGTGGCCCGATCTGACCGCGAAAATTATTAACCACCCCTTGTGTAAACATAAGGGTAAATGCCATAATCATTATTTTGGTTTTATTTTTTAATTTATACTTAGAATTCATTATAAAAACTCCATTTAATTATTATTTTTATTGCGGATATTTATTAACTAGCCTCTCATTTATCATTTCATAGATTGAATTTTCCGTCAAGTAAAAAGTGCTTTTCAATATTTCAAGTAAAAATATTGCATATAAAAACAATAAATAATTTAAGAAATCATTTTATTTTTAATTGGAAAATATATTTTCGCATAAATAAATCCCCTTTGCACAGAACAGTCTTTTATTATTTAATCTGTCTGTAAAAAGGGGATTATATAATTTATTGGAAGAAAAATGATTGAGTCAATTTTTAGTTCCCCAAATCAAATAATTTTGTTCACCACAATCTTCTACTTTAATATCTTCTATACCCATATTTTCTAAAATAGACCTTAACTCTTTTCTACTAATTCTATGATCCATTGGAGGCCCATCAACCTTTTCATTTTTTGTCCATTCAACAAATACTACCTTTGATCCTTCTTTTAAATATCTGAAATAATTATCAAGAAAAAACTCTTTTTTATCAACTTCATGTATTAGATAAGAGAAAAGCATAAAATCAACTTTTTCAGGTAAATGAGCAGCATATTCTCCACTCTTAATAATCTCTAAATTTTTTGAAACTTTCTTTTCTTTTGCTCGGCTGATAAGATCAGCTAACATTATATTTTCCACATCAACTGCATAGACTTTTCCACTTTCTTTTAAAATTTCTGCAGCCGGAATAGCAAAAAATCCGTTACCTGCACCTATATCTGCAAAAATATCTCCTTCTTTTAAACCTAATTTGTTTAATAATTTTGCTGGCTGCAGTCTTTCTCTTCGTTCATCATTAAATAATTTTGTTTTTTTAGCAGGGTTAAATCTTTGATTTGCCATAATTATCATCTCCTTATAAAATTATATACTTTATATCTGAAAATCATCATCCACTTATTGACAAGTTAAGAGCAATCTATCTATTTTTTTACTTATAAAATCTATAATTTATAAATAAATTTTCAGATTTTAATTGTATAGACAATGTAATCATATTAGTTTATTAAGGAGATGTAAGTTAAAAAGCCAACAACTTTTAAATTATTTTTTTGATATAAAAGGAATGGCACAATAACATCTGCAATTTAACATTTATTAAGTTTTAAATCAATATCCTTGAAAGTTAGGTCACAACCCGGGCATTCCTTATGAAAATTATTTATTTTTAGAAATCTGTAATCTCAATTTTATATAATAAATAATTAGTCCCGAGATAATATTTTTGCCATATATTTAAAAAAGCAGAAACGACTTTTTTAAAAGTCGCCTCTGCCACCCCAGCATCTAACTAAACATTATCTGTATTTATACAATCGGGAAATCAAAACCACATATATTTATTTGCCTATTTACAACTCCATTAGCAGCATCCTGTTTTTGACACTGTTTGTTATTTACAATAATGACATACTTAAGTTACGGTTAAATTACAACAATGTAAAATATATGTAACATCTTTAAATTGAACGCAAAAAAACCGTCCTATAGATGAGGACGATTTTTCAAATCTCTTATTGGTTTATATAATCTTTTAAAACATTTTCCCAATTATGCATATTATCCAAAAGCCAAGCTGCAGAATCTATTTCTCCATTTTCATTATTGAAATCAATTTTTAGAAGAGTTTTGTTCTTGCTTTTACCCATAAATGAATCTACTCTTTCTACATTTATTATATCTTCAAGTGGAATAATCAAATCCTGGTCCGGCAGCCATTTTTTAAAATGAAGTTGATCTGGGGTTAAAAGAAGTGAACCACTACCTCTAATATTTAAACCATCTTCTGATTTTTGTCCAAAAAAGTTTACTTCTCTAGAAAAATAAATAATTCTATCTTTATGGTAATTTTTAAATAGTTCTTCTGCCCTTTTTCTTTTTAAATTATTAAAAATACTTCTAACAGTGTAAAAAAGGACGGCTAAGAGAACAGGGACTAATAAAATAAATGTTTTTTGATTAAAAAACTGCATAATTACCTCCCTAAAGAGCTTTATTTTAACCATATTAAATTTTTAATTTAAAAAGTATTTTTCCTTTATAACATTATTTTTCAAACTTCCAATACCTTCAATTTTTATCTCTATTTCGTCACCTTCTCTTAAAAAAACTGGTTCTTTTCGAGCAAACCCTACGCCTTCTGGAGTACCTGTTATAATTACTGTGCCAGGTTTAAGAGTCATATTATATGAAAGATAACTTACCAGCTGTTCAACATCAAATATCATATCAGATGTATTTGAATCCTGCATAACCTTTCCATTTAAAATTGAAGATATCTTTAGATTATCTGGATTTAAATTTGTTTCAATCCAGGGACCCAGAGGACAGAATGTATCAAAAGATTTAGCTCTAGCCCACTGCTTATCCAATCTGCGCTGACAATCCCTTGCACTAACATCATTAGCGCAAGTGTATCCTAAAATATAATCAGATACTGCAACTGTTTCTATGTTTTTCATTTTTTTAGCTATCACTACAGCTAGTTCTGCTTCATAATCTACTTCATCTGCAGCCATTTTAGGTAAAATGATATCTGAATCAGGCCCTGTTACACTTGTAGTTGCTTTAAGAAAAACAACGGGTTTTTCAGGTATATCTGAGCCGCTTTCTGCTGCATGCTGTCTGTAATTAAGACCAATTGCAATTACATTGGGTGGTTCCACAGGAGCTAAAAGCTCAACATCTTTAAGTAATGCAGTCTTTTCCCCCACTTTAAAATCATCAAATATATTTCCTTCTATTGAATATATTTCTCCATTTTCTAAAATACCATAATTAATCTGCTTAGATTCTCTATATCTAATAATTCTCATTAATCTACTCCTCTTCTGCTATTTTAATTTAATTAAAATTATTTAAATAAAGATATTTATCATTTATATATTTTTAAGATAATAGTTTTTATCTCTTCAACTATTTTTTCAGAGCCAGCAATAATTAAGCTGGAATTATTGATTTCTGTTTCGAAAACAACTCCTCCTGCTTCTTCAATCATTAATTTTCCTGCTGCAGTATCCCACTCACTTAATTTAAATTCCCAGACTGCATCCAATATTCCAGCAGCTACACATACTAAATCAAAAGCTGCACTTCCAGATCTTCTGATACCTCTGGCTTGTTTTACAATTGTCTTAAATGGAATTAAATTGTCAATATCTGAATCTGCCTTATCATATGGAAAACCAGTTACTAAAGTTGAATTACTTAAATAATTTTCTCCAGATATTTTTAGCTTTTTCTCAGCAAGAAAAACACCTCCATTTTTAACAGCATAATATAATTCATCTCTTTCAGGTAGATAAATAACTCCTAATATTATTCTATCTTTAAACTGAAGTGCAATAGATACAGAATAAACAGGATAACCTAAAGCATAATTATTGGTACCATCCAGCGGATCAACAATCCAGGTATAATCACTGTTCTTTTCTGCCTTCCCTTCCTCTTCTCCCAATATATTATGATTAGGAAACTTTTCTTCTATTTCCTCACGTATTATTTTCTCACAAAGATAATCAACATCTGTTACTAGATCTGAATCTGTGCTTTTAGTACTTACTTTAAAATTTTCTTTAAATTTTTCTTTTTGAATTTTCCCAACTTTTTTTACAAGTTCTTTAGTAAAAATCAATGCTTCATCAAGCTGCAAATTCTCACCTCCATTTTAATGGTGCACTTTAATTCTATCAAAAAGTAAAAAAACATACAATATATAATTAAGTATTTCCATAATTACACTATTTTAGAAAATAAATATATCTATTTTCTATTTTTTCAATTAATATTTATATAGCATTTCATAATGTGGAATTCCATCTTCAAGATATTCTTCAGATACTTTTTTGAAACCAATATTCTCATAAAAATTCAATAAATATTTTTGAGCAGAAATACGAATATAATTAGTTTCAAAATTATTATTGATATATTCTAAAGCTAAATACATTATTTTTTTTGCAATACCCTGTCTTCTATATTCTTTATTTACAAGTACTCTACCAATTGATGGTTCTTGATATGAAATACCAGCAGGTATAATTCTTAAATATGCAATTATCTTATTATTTTCTTCAGAAAAGATATGTATTGAATCATAATCTTTATTATCACATTCTTCATAAGGACAATTTTGCTCGACAACAAATATATCTATTCTTGCTTTAATAATTTTATATAATTGAGCTGTAGTTAAATCTTCAAATTCTTTTATTTCAAATTGCATTTATTCTCCCTCCAATTAATTTTATCTTTATTATAACATTAAATTTAATTTATTCTAAATTTATATAAAAAAACTTAACCCCATCCAATTTATATAATAATTAAATGAGGTTAAGCCTTTTGCACAATATTCTTTTTTATTGGAGTGGTAAATTTATTAATTTTGCTATTCTGGATAAACTTCAACTGGTTCAGGCCATTCAAAATCTTCTTCAGGTCCATAAAG
>CAZYRX010000093.1:0-4899 GCA_964649895.1 uncultured Halanaerobium sp. | reverse complement strand
TAATTTGAAGGTATAATAAACACCTTTAGCAATTAATATATAAAATAATGGTGTTATAAATAATACTAAACGAACACCAAATGGATAAAGCTTCAGCATTGCAAACATAATTAGAATTAATATAGGAAAATTAATGATATAAAAAAATATTTTTTCTTCTTTTTTCCACAAATAGTATTCTCCAATAATGATAAAAAATATAGCTATTCCAGAAATATAATCTAATCCCATTGGATTATCTAAAAAGCTAATTATTAAAGCAAAATAATTTTTAATATCTAATAAAGATAAAGGAGGAAACTGGAAAAAATAGTCATTCCAGAAATTATAAAAATGACCTGCTGCTGAATATCTTATTATATACAAATAATTTATTAGAAAACTCGCAAACCAGATTAAATAAATTGAAATTAAATGAATTGATTTTTTTATCTTAAAATCATTTTCTAAGTCTTTATTCAAATTCAGCTGAATTAATAAAGCTATACCCACACCAGCTAAAATAAAAACTGAAGTATGTGAAAACCAAACAGCAAAAATTCCAGTTATAAGAAAAAATAACAGTTTAGAATTATTGTAATTTGAATTATATAATTTTACCGCAGTTAACAATATTATCAAAGTAGTTAATAATTCAAGTGAATATTGTTTGAATTCTGCAGAATAGTAAACATTATAATGAGTAAATGATAATAATATAAGGGCAATGGGTAGAGCTTTCTCATTTAAAAAATGAGATGAAACTTTATAAAATATATAAAGTGATAGAATACCAGCTGCTAAAGGTAAAAATCTTAATGTATATTCATTATTTCCAAAAATATTTGTTAGAAATTTAGTTAAGATCAAAAACATAGGAGGAGCTGCCTGACCATATTCCAATTTTTCTAATAAGGTAACGTAATTTCTTTCCAAGATATTAAAAGCTAAAGAAGCCTCATCTAACCATAAAGATCTATTTACAAGATACTGTCTTAATCTTATTAAAGTTCCTAATATTATAATTAGCCAGGGGAAAAATTTTGAAATATATATTTTTTTAAAAAAATTAAAAATTCTTATATAATTATTTTTAAACTTCAAAAAAACACCTCACTTTTAACTGCTGAAAATAAAATATTTTCTTAATAAAAAATTCCAGAAAAAGACTATACCTGTCGCAATAATTTTTGCAAATAAACTATAAATATTCAAAAGGTCAAATAATATCCACATAAAAAATAGATTTAATAACAATCCCATAAAGCTTACAAAATAAACTAATGAGATAACTTTCTTTTTATCAAATCTAGAACTCTTAAAAATTAATCTGCTGAAATAATAATTTACTCCAGTTGCTATAAGAAAAGCAATTGTTACAGAAATTAAATAATTTATTTCCAGGCTGATCACAGAAAAAAATACTGACCATTCTGTAAATGCAGCTATAATACCTGCTCCAAAATACTGTGTGAAGTCATTATTAATATATATTCTTTCTTTAATTAAAAAATATAATTTTCTCATGCTAATCCTCATCTAAAAATATTATATTTCAAAATGCAATATATTGCTCTTAAACCATCTTTCCAACCTATTTTCTTGCCCTCTTCATAAGTTCTGCCATAATATGAAATACCTACTTCATAAATTGCACAATCCTTTTTAGCAATCTTTGCAGTGATTTCTGGTTCAAATCCAAACCTATCCTCTTCTATATCTATAGACTGGATAATCTCTCTTTTAAATGCCTTATAACATGTTTCCATATCAGTTAGATTAATATTTGTTAACATATTTGATAAAGTTGTGAGAAACTGATTTCCTTTATAATGCCAGTAATACACAACTCTATGTGGTTTTCCACCCATAAATCTAGAACCATAGACTACATCAGCTTTTCCCTCTGCAATAGGTTGTAATATATTTATGTATTCTTTTGGATTATATTCTAAATCAGCATCTTGAATTATAACTACATCTCCTGCTGCTTCTTTAATACCCGTTCTTAAAGCTGCACCTTTACCTCTGTTTTTTTTATGAAAAATAATTTTGGAAACTAAAGGTTTAATCTTTTCGCTAAGAATCTTTCTAGTACCATCCGTTGAAAAATCATCAACTATAATTATTTCTTGTTTTTCAATTGGGCTAGCATTTACCTGTTTCACAATTTCGTATATAGTGCTTTTCTCATTATAACAAGGAATGATAACCGATAATTTTATATTTTTTATAGACTTTGTAATTATTACCACCTCTTTATTTTAATTGAAATTATGTATTGAATCTTTAAAATAATTTATAGTTTTAATTAGTCCTTCTTTTAAATTGATATCAGGTTCCCAATTTAATTTATTTTTAGCTAAAGAAATATCAGGTTTTCTTCTAGTTGGGTCATTATTGGGAAGAGGAAAATATTTAATCTTAGATTTAGAATTAGTTAGGTTAATTATCAATTTTGCTAAATCTAGTATACTTATTTCTTCAGGATTACCTAAATTTATAGGACCGACTTCATTACTTTCCATCATTTTTATTAAGGCTTTTGTCATATCATCTATATAACAAAATGAACGTGTTTGTGTACCATCTCCATAAATACTTAAAGGGTTGTTCTGCAGTGCTTGTAAAATAAAATTGCTGATAACCCTACCATCATTAGCATTCATATTTGGTCCATATGTATTAAAAAGTCTAACAACCTTTATATTTGTATTATATTCTCTTTTATAATCAAAAAATAGTGTTTCAGCTGCTCTCTTTCCTTCATCATAACAGCTCCTTGCTCCAATTGGATTTACATTACCCCAATAATCTTCTCTTTGAGGATGTTCTTCAGGTGAACCATATATCTCAGAAGTTGAAGCCTGGAGAACAGAAGCACCAGTTCTTTTAGCATTTTCTAATACATTCAAAGAACCATAAAAAGATGTTTTAATTGTATAAACAGGATCTTTTTGATAATATACTGGACTTGCTGGACAGGCAAGATTGTAAATTTCATCAACTTCTATATTAAATATATGAGTAACATCATGTCTTATGAATTCAAAATTATTATTATCTAAAAATGGATAGATATTTTCTTTTCTAGATGAAAAAAGATTATCCATACAAATTACTTTATAATTATAGTCTAGAAGTCTCTTTATCAAATTTGAACCAATAAAGCCTGCTCCACCTGTAACTAAAATCCTTTTTCTTTCTTTAACTAATTTTTCAAAATTATCACCATTTTTATCTGTTCTTAGCATAATATGCTCCTTATCCTAGTTGAAAAAATATCATCAAAACTATATATTTTATTACTATTGGAATATCTAATTGCATTTTTCACTATAATATTCCAGAGTCTGCTTTAAACCTTCTATAAAACTGTATTCAGGTTCCCAGTCAAGTACTTCTTTTGCTTTATGATTTGCAAGAGCAGAGTGTTTGATATCTCCATCTCTGGCCGGATGATAGACAGCTTTTAATTCTGAGCCAAGTATTTGCTGTAGATGATCAACCAACTGATTAACACTGTTTCGTTCAGCAGTACTGATATTTAGCAATTCATTATCTCCTTTTTCTAGAGCAAGCAAATTTGCTTTGACAAGATCATAGACATGGATAAAATCTCTTGTCTGCTGACCATCACCAAATATAATCGGTTCTTCACCTTTAAGCATCTGATCTACAAAGATAGAAATAACTCCACCTTCTCCTTTAGGTTCCTGACGAGGACCATAAGCATTTGCATAGCGAAGAATTGTGTATTTTAAGTTATAAAGTTCTGCATACATCTTTATGTAATGCTCTGGAGTATATTTGCTGACTCCATAAGCTGACATCGGCTTGATCGGATGTGCCTCATCAATGGGCAGATACTCTGGTTCTCCATAAACTGCTGCTGAAGAAGCATAGATTATCTTTGCTGCTCCATATTTTCTGCAGTTTTCGAGCAGATTAACTGTGCCCAGGATGTTATTTTCTGCATCAAATAGTGGATCTTTAATTGACAGCTGCACATCTATCTGAGCTGCATGGTGAATAACATGGCTTATTTCATGGTTTTTAAATACATTTTCCAGTTCAGTATCTCTGATATCAAGCTGATAAAATTCAGCATTTTGATTGATATATTCTTTTTTTCCTGAGCTCAGGTTGTCAGCGATTATTACCTGATGACCTTCTTCGATCAATTTATCAACAATATTGGAGCCTATAAAGCCGGCTCCACCGGTTACTAAAATCTCCATTTATCCCTCTCCTTACGAAAAAAATAACAGCCGGACTGATTTATTTTTAAGTCCGAGCTGTAGATATTGATATATGTTTATTAATTTGCTTTATGACCCATAAAGATTACCTTAAGAGTTTCTAAAATTATTCTTATATCAAAAAACAGTGATCTTCTATTTGCATAAAGCAGGTCCATTCTCAATTTATCTTCTGCATCAGTATCATAAAAGCCGTGGACCTGTGCTAAACCTGTTATCCCTGATTTTATGTGGTGCCTGAATTTGTAATGAGGTAAATCTTTTTCAAACTGTTCAACAAAATGAGGTCTTTCAGGTCTGGGCCCAACAATACTCATATCACCTTTTAAGACATTTAGTAATTGTGGCAGCTCATCAATTCTTGTTTTTCTGAGTATTTTTCCTACCTTTGTTATCCGACTGTCATTTTCTTGGGCTAAAACTGGCCCGGTATGTTTTTCTGCATTGTTTACCATCGTTCTAAATTTATATACATCAAACTTTTTATCATCTCTGCTTATTCTTTCCTGGGTGAAGAATAATGGGCCTCTGCTTTCTAATTTAACTGCAAGAGCTGCAGGTATTGTAAGTGGCAAACTTAAAATTATGCCTATAGTGGCTAATACTATATCAAATACTCTTTTAAATGCATAGCCAACTGATTTGCTTTTTGGTAATA
>CAZYRX010000092.1:0-5063 GCA_964649895.1 uncultured Halanaerobium sp. | reverse complement strand
ATTAAATAATTTGTGAATAAATCAAGGAATTCATATTTCCTTCAAAATTGTCTTCTATAATAAATTTAAGATTTGAAAAGCAAAAGAAAAAAGGAGTTGTTATTTAATGAAATCAAAATATGTTAAAAACCCAAAATTATTAAGTGCTGCAGTAGTTTTGATATTGATCTTAACTGTCGTACCTTCAGCATTTGCTGCAGATTATGGTGCAGATGGTGCTGCAGATATGGAAAACTTTACTTTAGAAGCAATGCTTAAATATGCATTAGAAGATGAGTATTTAGCCCGAGCAGAATATGAGTTAATCATTAATGAATATGGAAACCAGAGACCTTTCAGCAATATCATTGAAGCCGAAGAATATCACATAAGTTTGCTAAAACCATTATTCGAAAAGTATGGTATTGAATTAGCTGAAGACAAATCAGATGAATATGTTATTTTACCTGAAAGTATTGAAGCAGCTTTAAAAACTGGAGTAGATGCAGAAATAGCAAATATAGATATGTATGAAAGATTTTTAGAAGAAGATATACCTGAAGATGTTAGAATTGTTTTTGAGGAATTAAAAAGAGCTTCTGAAAACCATTTAAGAGCATTTAAAAATGGTCTTGAGAGAAACAATGGTAGAGGTAAAGGTTATAATAATTAGTTATGTTAATATAATTGTATTGATTAATATAATATTATAGAAGGAGATGTTTAAAAATGAAAAAGCATTTAGCATTATTGTTGGTAATTTTAATGATTTTTTCAGTATTTACTGTTGTAGTTATAGCTGGTAATGGCCAAGGCAAAGGTGGAAATAGCAGTGCTGGTGTAAACAGCAGTCAAAATGATAATGGACAAAAGAATGGTGGGAATAATGGAGTACAGGAACAGCAGCAGTTAAAAGAACAGGATCAGATACAGGAACATATAGATGATTCATTTTATCAGAATTTAGATTTAAACCTCACTGAAGAAGAGCAGGCTGAATTTGATCAGCTTAAAGAAGATTTTTTCTCTGACAGAGATGAGATAAATGTTGAACTGAGGGATAAGAGGCAGACTCTCAATACCTTAGATGCTGATACTGATCAAGAAGAAATTGCAGACCTTGAATCTCAAATAACTTTACTTGAAGATGACCTGGCTCAGTTAAGAGATTCACACATAGAAGATATAGAAGAACTTGTTGGTGAAGAAATAACAGAAACTGAATAATATCTCAGAGCTCATATTAATTTTGAGCTAATAATGAATGAGGTAGACTCCATTATTAGCTGGGGTCTGCCTTATTCGTATAATATTTAAGTAAATTTATGGAAATTTATATTGAATTATTTTTTATTATAGAGTATACTATAAATAATAAATAACTGGAGGTAATTCATTTGAAAAAGAGCAATAATTCTGGTGGCCTCAAAACTATTTTTCAACTTTTCTTTTTTATTTTGATTCTTTACATAAGTCTTGCTCACACATTTAACTGGGGTGGAGAAAATATACACGGTCTTTGTCCATTTGGTGGAGTTGCAGCATTTTACACATTTGTTAGTACTGGAGATTATATACAGCATATTGGTCAATCAAATTATATCTTAATCTTTTCTCTGATGCTGACACTTTTTTTAGGGGGCGCTTTTTTCTGTGGCTGGATTTGTCCACTTGGTTCTGTACAGGAGTGGATCTCTAAACTTGGAAGAAAAATGAGAGGAGAAAAATTTAATAAGATACCTAAAAGGCTAGATAATGTACTTAGCTATTTTAGATATGTTGTGCTTGCTCTTGTAATTATCCAGACTGCCCGCTCTTATACACTTGTATTTGAAGCTGTAGATCCATATTATAATCTCTTTAATATTTGGACAGATGAAATCTCTATTACGGGATATATTTCTGTTGCAGTAGTACTAGGAGCTTCTTTATTCTTAGAGAGGCCATTTTGTCGTTATGCCTGTCCATTAGGGGCATTAAATGGATTATTTAATTCTATCAGTTTTTTAAATATAAAAAGAAATGAAGAAAGCTGTATTGACTGTGGAGCATGTGATAGAGCTTGCCCGGTTAATATAAATGTCTCTAAGGCTGATCTTGTAAATGATAATCATTGTATAAGGTGCATGAAATGTGTGGATAGTTGTCCAGTTAATATTAAAACTGATACTCTTAATATTAAAACTTCTAGCCTACTTGCAAACAGAAATCCAAAATTAGTTAAAGCTTTTTCATTTGGTCTGATTGTGATGCTGGTATTTGCTTCACCAATAGCATTAACTATAGGGATGGGTAATTTTATGACAGAAGAAGAAAGAATATTTAGCTCAGCAGATGATATTCGTGGATCTTATACATTAGGTGAAATATTTGCTAATTATGAAATTGATAGAGAAACTTTTTTTAGAGCTTTTGGTACCTCTGAACTGGCGGATAATATACCTGTCAAAAATCTTGAGGACATAAGTGGTACCACTGTTGAAAGTGTGAGAAAGGTTGTAGGTGGACTAAATCAGCCGTTGAACTCCATTATAACTGAGCTGCCTGAAAATATTGATGGAGAACAGTCTGTCCGTAATTATATATTATCAAATGAAACTGGTTCAATTAATCAAATTCTTCAGGCAGAAGAACTTAAGGTTGTTACAGATGAAGGTGAAGAAATAGAAATTAAGCGCAAAACAATGCTGATTGAAATAAAAGATATGGTAAAAGATTTTGAAGATTTTAAAGATCATTTTGCTATTCCAGATGATATGACATTAAATACACAGCTGAGAACATTAATTTCAGAATATGGACTTGATATAGAAGAAATAAAAGCTTATATAACAGAGAACAGAAATGAATAATATTTACAGTTCAAATTAGTTTTTTAATATTTATTCCTGTTTTTGCTTTTCCAATACAATCTGTTCTTTATTCATATCTAAAAGATAATTATATGACTTTAAATATAATTCGCTTAAAATATAGCTTAATAAAGAAGCTGCTGTAAAACTTAGTGCTGCTTTAAGATATACAGATATTGAATAGGGAAGCAGCAAATATTGAATAATTACTACAACTACCATGTGAATAAAATATATGCTGTATGAACTTTTAGCCAGGCGATTTAATGGTGATATCGATTTGTTAAAATATTTTTTGAAGATTGATACTAAAGTAATAAATATAAAAAAACATAGAGTAAAATGAAGCAGTGAATTTATAAACTTAAGGCCTATAGGTCTAATTGTTAAAGAAATGAAATATAGTTTAAAAGCTAAATAAACTAAAGATAATAAAAATGTTCCGGCGATAAATATTGGCATTTTTTTAAGTAAATTATCAGATATCTCAAAGTTATTCAAGTAAACAATAATTCCCAAAAAGAAATAAAGTAAATAGATAGTTGCTCTAGTTGGTTGGAAAACTAAAATGTTAAATAAAGAAGTCCAGCTGCCATCTGGGCTAATAAAGCTTACTAAAAAGAAAAATAGAATTCCTAATCCAATAAATCCTAAAACAAAAACATTAATCTGACTTTTGCTGGTTTTTTGTGATTTATTATATAATTTATCAAATTTGTTTCCATAAATTCTATAGATTAATACAAATGATAAATAAAAAACGAAAAGAAGAGCTAAAAACCAGTAATGAGCAGCATGTTCACTGCTGATAAAATTCTTAAAATAGATTGTAAACCAGTATTCTATGTAACTGATCTTCATACCTCTAGCCAGTACTGAGATGTATCCCATTATTGGTGAGAAAAATAAAACACCAACTATAAATGGAAATAAAATTCTATGAAATTTATTTCTAATAAATTCTTTACTACCTCTTTTTTTTAGAGAGATATATGCAAAATAACCAGCAATAAAAAACATAATTGGCATGATAAATACATCAATTAATATGCTTAAAATAGCAAAAACATCACTTTTGTTTACTTCACTAACATACCAGATATAATCTTCTACATAGGGCAGCATAGAATGAAGCAATATTACTATCATAATAATAAATGCTCTCAAATAATCAAAATAATAAAGCCTGTCTCTTTTTTTTCTATTAATTTTCTGCATAAAACCCAACCTTTCTCTTTATTATCATAATTATAAGATTATTTACAATAATTTGCAAGTTTTACTAAAATAAATTTACTTAAACATAATTTTGGAAAAATAATTATAGATAGATTAAAATATTAATTTTTTGTGAATAAGTATTAATTTTTTGCAAAAAATAAAAAATTAAAAGGTATTTTAAAACTAATGACAAAATATATTAATATAGAATAATTAATTTTGATTAATTTACACAAGAAGAGAGGAGTCAAAATGAAAAAGAGTATTGCTATAATAGAGTTTTCTAAGATTGCGGTTGGAATTGATACTGCTGATATTATGCTTGATGCTGCCGATATTGAGCTGCTTGAAACAAAATATATTTGTCCTGGTAAATTTAGTGTTATGATCTCAGGTTCTGTTAGTGCTGTCAAATCTGCATTAAATGCAGGTTTAGAAAATAGTGAAAAGGAGAAAGCCGTGGTAGGTAGTTTAATGATTCCAAATATTTCTAAAGAAGTTATGGACATGATCGAACATAAAGGAAGTATCGATAAAGATAAAATAGATAATTTAGGTGTGCTCGAATATAGTAATATTGTTTCTGGAGTTGAAGCTGCTGATGTAGTTATAAAGGCAGCTGAAGTTAGCCTTATGAAATTAAGACTTGCTATGGCCTTGGGGGGTAAATCTGTTGTAATATTTACTGGTAATACTGAATCATGCAGACTGGCTCTGCAGGCAGCGGAAAATCAGATTGGCACAAAACTTCTTATTTCTCAAAGTTTAATTACTTCTCCTAAAAAGGCTTTAATTGATAAACTGCTTTAATTTAGTATTTTTTAAAACATATGAGATATGTTATTTTAAATGAATAATTGAAGATATTAACTGGAAAGCTCGATTTGGGCTTTCTTTTTTATTTTTTAAAAATACAAAGGATTTTTTTAATCATCAGTGAAATAATATAGTAGAATATTTGACATCCTCCCCGCCCGTTCGTTAACACTCACAAACGAGGATTCCTTAAAA
>CAZYRX010000091.1:0-5142 GCA_964649895.1 uncultured Halanaerobium sp. | reverse complement strand
AATAAATTAAGTAATTTTGAGACATCTAATTTTTATTTATTAAGTAAAAAAAATAAAGTGATTGCTACATCTGATAATTCTGATCTATTAACTAAACCTTTAGCTGAACTGGAAAATTATAATTCTATTTTTAGTTCTTTAATTAAATATAATACTTCTAAGGTGATTAGAGATTCTAAAACCGATAAATTTATTGCTTTTGCACCAATTGAATTAGGAGATTGGAAAATTTTAATGACAGTAGATTACAAAGAAATATTTGATAAAATTAATAGGAGTATTTTTATTCTTTTTGGCATGGGAATTTTAGGAATAATAATAATTAAATCAATTAACGAAAAAGAAAAAGCCAGGCAAAAAGCTGAATCAGCTAATCAAGCCAAAAGTGAATTTTTAGCAAATATGAGCCATGAAATTAGAACACCAATTAATGCGATTAGAGGTCTGATTTATCTAGTTTTAGATACTGATTTATCTATACAGCAGAAAGATTATTTAGAAAAAATCAAATTATCAACAGAATCTTTATCTCAACTAATTAATGATATCTTAGATTTTTCTAAAATAGAAGCAGGAGAGTTAACCCTGGAAGAAAAAGAGTTTCTGCTTGATGAAGTATTGGATAATTTATCTAATCAAGCTGCTATAAAAGCTTCTGATAAAGGCTTAGAATTTTTCTATGATACAGATCATGTTCCCCAGAAATTAGTTGGAGACCCACTACGTTTAGGACAAATATTATTAAACCTGGTTAATAATGCGATTAAATTTACTGAAACAGGGGAAATTCGTTTAATAGTTAGAATTATTGAAAAAACTGAAAAAAATATAAAATTAAAGTTTATTATTAAAGATACTGGGATTGGAATGAATGAACAAGTACAGGAACAATTGTTTGAGAAATTTACTCAAGCTGATAGTTCAACGACTAGAAAATATGGTGGAACAGGATTAGGGTTAAGTATCAGCCAGAAATTAGTGGAAAAAATGGCGGGAGAAATTATGGTAGAGAGTAAAGAAGGTGTAGGAAGTACTTTTTCTTTTTCTGCTAAATTTGGTTTAGGAGAACAACCACAGCTAATAGCAAAGTTAAAAAAGTATAAAATAGCTGATAAAAAAATATTGATTGTTGATGATAATAGGGTTAATAGAAAAGTTTTAGCTGAATCAATTGCTATGTTTGATTTAGATGTAACAACAGCTGCTTCAGCTGAAGAGGCTTTTGAGGAAGTGAAAAAGAATCAAGATTATGATTTAATATTTATGGATTGGAAGATGCCAGAATTAGATGGAATTAAAGCAGCTCAGATAATCAAAGAAGAGTTTGATCTGGAAGCTGTTCCTAAGATAATGTTAATAACTGCCTTTGGTGAAGAATTAAAAAAAATTGAACAAAAAAATATAGATAAGGTTTTATTTAAACCAGTAACACAATCTACTTTATTTAATGCCATTATTAGCAGTTTCAGTCAAAATAATTTAAATAGTAACCATCAAGTCGTTCAGGAATCACAAATTAATGATTTAGGAAAAGTTAAAATATTAGTTGTAGAAGATAATGAAATTAATCAGCAGATAGTTTTAGAGGTGTTAAATAAGGTTAATGCCCAGGTAAGATTAGCTGGTAATGGAAAAGAAGCAGTGTCTTTAATTAAGGAACAGAACTTTGATTTAGTCTTGATGGATGTTCAAATGCCTGAAATGGATGGCTACCAGGCAACTAAGAAGATCAGACAGGATTTAAATTTGTCTGATTTACCAATTATAGCAATGACTGCAAATGCAACTAAAGGAGATAAAGAGCAGGCCTTAGCAGTGGGAATGGATGATTATATTAGTAAACCACTTGATTTAGATCAGCTTTTTGCAAAAATAAAAAAATGGCTGCCAGTTAAAATTAATCTGAGAAATGAGATGAGCAGCACTCTAAATGATAAATTGCAGCAGCAATTTGATGGTTTAAATGCTTTAGATCTCAATTCGGCTTTAGATAAAGTTAATTATAATTATCAGCTTTATCAGCAGTTGTTAATTGACTTTTATAATGACTATCACAAATTTGATCAACTTATAGCAAATTTAGTTAAAAATGATAAATTTGAGCAGTTAGCAGAAGAACTGCATTCTCTGAAGGGGATAGCAGGAAATATTGGTGCTGCTGACTTATATCAAATAACTCTAGAGTTAAATTCTGCTATTAAAAAGGGAAGAAATTTTGATGATTTACTTAATAAATTTTATCAAGAATTAGCTGTCCTAATTAAACAAATATCTTCTTCTAATTTAATGGTTCAAAACATCGAAAGTGATGAATCTCAATCTTCAGAATTAAGCATAAAAAAATTGGAAGAATATATATCAAAATTAAAATCGGCTCTGCAAAATTATGAAGCTGTTAGAGCTAAAAAAATAGCAACCCAAATAACGAATTATAACTGGAATCAAGAACAAGATAAGTTAGTTGATAAACTACTGGAAGCTGTCGACACTTATCATTTTGATAGAGCAGTTGAGCTGCTCCAGAAATTAAAAGATAGTTTAAAAGGAGCTGATAGTGTTAATGGGAAATAAAGATACAATATTGATAGTTGAAGATAAAAAAACAAACGTTGATATTCTCGTAGAAGCATTTGCAGATGAGTATGAAATAACGGTTGCCTTAGATGGAGAGAAGGCTTTAAAAGCTGTTCAAACTAAGTTACCTGATTTAATTCTATTAGATATTATAATGAAGGAGTTGAATGGTTATCAAGTCTGCCAAAAATTAAAATCTGATCCTAAAACTTCTGATATTCCTGTTATTTTTGTGACAGCTATGGACCAGGAAGCTAATGAAAAAAAAGGCTTAGATGTAGGTGGAATTGATTATATAACCAAACCTTTTAATATACCGATTGTAAAGGCCAGAGTAAAAAATCATTTAGAGTTGAAAAATATTAAAGAAAAATTAAAAAATAAAAATCATAATTTAGAACAGGAAGTAAAAGAACGCACCAGGATGTTAGAATCAACTCAGGATGTTACTATCCAAAGTTTAGCATATTTAGCTGAAACACGAGATAATGAAACTGGAGAACATATTATAAGGACTAAAAAATATGTTAAATTATTAGCTGAATTTCTTAAAGATCACCAACGTTTTTCTGATTATTTAACTGAAGAAAATATTGAATGGATTTATAAAACAGCTCCTTTACATGATATTGGTAAAGTGGGTATTCCAGATAGAATATTATATAAAGAGGGTAAATTAAATAAAGAAGAGTTTGCTATAATTAAAAAACATACTTGTTATGGCAGGGAGGCAATAGAAAAAGCTGAACAAAATTTAGGTAGTAATTCATTTCTCAAATTTGCTCGTCAAATTGTTGGCAGTCATCATGAAAAATGGGATGGTTCTGGCTATCCTGAAGGCTTAAAAAAGGAAGAAATACCTATTGCGGCAAGATTGATGGCCGTTGCTGATGTATATGATGCCTTAGTCAATAAAAGAGTATATAAGCCAGCATTTAAACATCAAAAAGCAGTAAAGATTATTACACAGGGTGATGGGCGAACTTTACCAGAACATTTTGATCCTGCCGTCTTAGATGCTTTTGTACATCTGCAGGATAAGTTCAAAAAAATTGCTGTTGCTTCTTCTAACAAGAGCGAATAAGTTAATTCCTTTTGATCAGGAAGATTCTGCCTGGTCAGGTTATAAAGAACTCAAGTTTGTAATTAACCTATGGAAATTATATAATCAAAGTAAGAATATTAAAAAGAAATGGGGTATATATTAATGGATAAAAAACAAATTGATTTAATGAAAAAGGGTAAAGGATTTATCGCAGCATTGGATCAAAGTGGTGGTAGTACTCCAGGAGCTTTAGCAGATTATGGTATAACTGAGGCTGAATATGAGACAGAAGCAGAAATGTTTGATCTTATTCATGCTATGCGAACAAGAGTTATTACCAGCTCTTCTTTTAGTTCTGAATACATTCTGGGGGCAATTTTATTTAAGCAGACAATGAATAACAAAATGGAAGGCAAATATACTGCTGATTACCTCTGGGAAGAAAAAGGAATTCTTCCAATTCTCAAAGTTGATCAGGGCACTGAAAACAAAAAAAATGGCGTTCAGCTGATGAAGCCGATGACTAACCTTGATGATCTGCTTAAAGAAGCAGGAAAATATAATATTTTTGGAACTAAAATGAGATCTATTATTCACAGTGCCAATCGGGAAGGTATTAAGGAGATAGTTGCTCAACAGTTTGAATATGGTAACAAGATCTATGATACAGGATTTATACCAATTCTGGAACCAGAAGTTAATATCAAAAGTGAAGATAAATTAGAATCTGAGAAGATTTTAAGAGAAGAAATCTTAAAACTGCTGCAGGGCTTAGAGTATGAACAATATATATTTAAACTCTCAATTCCTTCCAAAGCAGATTTCTACAGGGAAATTATTGACCATCCAAATGTAGTTAGAGTAGTTGCTCTATCTGGCGGTTATAGTCAGGAAATTGCTGTAAATAAACTTTCGAAAAACCATAATATGATTGCAAGTTTTTCTCGGGCACTGCTTCAGGATTTAAAGGCTGATCAGACTGATGATGAGTTTGACAAAGAACTAAAAGATGCTGTAGCGAAAATTTATAAGGCGTCAATAACTTAATTGATTTATAGAAAAAAACAGGAAATGAATATTCTTATAAAATGAATTTCTAAAATATCCCGGCATTAAAAGTGCTGGGATTATTTTTATTAAACTTAAATATTTTGTACATATGAAGGTGATAAAAATGGAAATTAAAAAAATAGGTGAAGTAAGAAGTAAATACAAAAAACCAGTTGGTCCAGATGAGATGAGAAAGACTAAAAGTATTATTGAGATTGAAGCCGAAGAATAGGAGATGAATTTATGATAGGAAAAAATCTTAAAAATAAAACAGCACTAATAACAGGGGCCAGCAGGCTTAAAGGCATAGGGGCAGCTGTTGCCAGAAAATTAGCAGAAAATGGTGCAGATATTTACTTTACTTACTGGCTCAATTATGATCGAGAAATGCCCTGGGGAGTAGAAAAAGATGAACCAGATCAGCTGCAGCAGACTATTCAAAATATGGGAGTTAAATGCTTTAAAAAAGAGCT
>CAZYRX010000090.1:0-5239 GCA_964649895.1 uncultured Halanaerobium sp. | reverse complement strand
AGTTTTTTAACCAAAGAAACATGGCTCAAGATTAGGTCAAGGATAGAATAGATTTGAATGAATAGATTTTCTGCACGTCATATAACGTCCCTGGTGTTAGATTATATCTTTATGAAAGGTATGATTATGATTTTAGAAGATATTTTACAAGAAACATTAAAAAACAAATGTGAAAATAACTTGGATGATTATGTTCAGTTGGTTGCTAATTGGTTTGCGTATATAATACTAAAAAATAAAAAGTATGAAATTGATCATAGCATTGATCCTCCTTGGGATAATTCAGGAAAGGTTATATGTATAGACGAACAATTTGATTTAAATGATTATGCTACTTTCAATGATTTCATTGACAAAGAATATACTGGAGAAAGTTATGCGAGTTATATGAGTGGATATGGTATGTTTCATTATACATATGAAGAATCGTTCGATCAAATATCTTTAGAGTGGTTAACATCACAATTTGATTTAGTAATTAAAGAGTTAATTGATAAGAAAAATGGATATTTAAAAGAATGGGTTGAAAATAAAAATAAATCATTTGATATTAAAGAAGCCGATAAAATAACAGATTTTATTTTATTTGAAGATATTATTGGAGACTTTATTTACAGTTATTTATGGGAAATAAAAGATTATTTGTTGAATACACATCCAATTATTTTATTTAACCGTGGGAAAAAAGAGGCAATAAAAAGAATCAGAAAAGAAGAAATAAAGCAGATGGAAAACCAGAAAAAGTTTCAAAATAATAAAAAAGAAGCTGAATATTTATGGGGAAAGATTTCAAAAATGTTCAAATTAAAATATGGTGAAAAAATCCCAAATAAGATTGATAAGCCATTATATGATAGCAAAGTGAAGCAATTGTTAATTGAAGCACATAAAAATGGTTTTAATATTGATCAAATCCAGAATATCGGCAAGTATTTAAGTGTTAATTTTTCAAATTCTGTAAGGACATTAATTTCAAACTTTAGAAAATCTGAAAAGTAATTCAAGAGCATTAATAATAATTTTATATCTTCTGGTTAAGATCAAAATAATTCATAATCAAATCGCTTTTTAAAAATATCAGGTGTAAAGTCTTAATGATCGAAAAGTGTAAATAGTTATCTAGGATTAAAAAATATTCTGCTGTAAATCTTTATGAAATAAGTTTCATGAAGATAGCAAATTTAAAGCATCAATGATAAGTATTGCAGCAAATAGTAATAATTTAATTAAAGAGAAAAGATTTATCCGCCTAACAGTCATAGTCGTGACATTAGGCTGGGTTAATTATCTTTATCTTGGATCGGGTATAATTAATTAAACAGTTTTTTTCTCGGACATGATATAATAAGATAATACCAAACTAAATTGGAGGAAAATATCATGCCTACTAAATATCCTGAAGAAATGAAAAGAAAAGTTGTTTCTCTGGCCAATAATGGCAAAAATCAAGCAAAAGGGACGCCAAGCCTATCGACATGAGCAATTTGGGAACACGAGTAACGTTATCTGAAATCAGCCTAACTTTAAAAAAGAAATTGAGGTATGAAAAATGGGAAAAAAAGAAAAACATAAAGAAGATTTAATATCATTACTTGATAATTTTTTAATAACTAAAAATAAAAAAAGTCTACTTGATTACTTAAAAATTAACAGTAATCTTCCAGGAAGAAGAGCAAATTTAGAATTGGCAAATACTTTTGGTGATACTATTATTGGGGTATATAATCTTAATAAAAAAAATGTTTGGGATCTTTGTAAGGATATGAGTGAAATGGAAAATAAAGAAGATGATAAAAATAGTTCAGAGGAATTTATTCCTTTTTGTGGTTTGATTGGTATTGGAGCAATATCTTCAATTAGTTCATTCTATTTTTCTGAAGGATTATTAATTTTAAAAAATGCAGCAAAAGATAAAAGATGGCGAATACGAGAAGCAGTTGCCATGGGTCTTCAAAGGATATTATTAAATAACAATAAAAAGATTGTAAATGAACTAAAAAAGTGGATTACAGAAAAGGATTATTATATTTGGAGAGCTGTAGTAGCTGGATTAGCTGAACCCGATATTGTAAAAGATAAAGTGGTTGCAATTAAAGCTTTAGAAATACATAAAAAAATATTGAAACAAATTTCAGTTATTGAAGAACGCAGGTCAGAAAGTTTTAAGAAATTGAGACAAGCTCTTGGTTATACATTAAGTGTTGTAGTTGAGCAAATACCACAGGAAGGATTTGAATATTTAAATAAACTAGCGAAAAAAGATGATAAGGATATTATTTGGATAGTGAAAACCAATTTGAAAAAGAATAGATTATTAAAAAAATATCCTAAGGAAGTAGAAAAGATTAAAATATAAGTAAAAAATTATTTTATAGGCTAAAAATAGGGGTTTAAAAATGGATATATTAATTTTAAATGCTTTGCAACGAGAGACAAAAGATTATGAAAAAACCAGATTATTCTTAGAAAAAATTTTACAGGATAATAAATATGGATATGAATGGATTAATGTACGAGAAATGAATGTTAATTATTGTATTGGTACTAAATGTTTGGCTTGTCAGTTTAAGACACCTGGTTTATGTAGGCAAAAGGATGATATGCAGAGTTTATATCCGAAGTTGATTAATGCAAAGTTATTAGTTTTTCTTACTCCTATTAGTTTTGGGAGCTATCATTCTGAACTAAAAAAGATAATAGATCGTTTTCTACCTTTAGACATTCCAGTTTACACTATTTGGCAAGAAGAATTACATCATAAAAGTCGCTATAAAGATATGCCCAATTTGTTCTCTATTGGTTTTTTAAAAGATGAATCTCAGGAATCAATTAAAATTTTTACTAAGTTAACAAAGAGAAATGCCTTAAATATGTTAATAGTGAAATTTGTATCTGTAATAATTGAAAAGGACAATGATTTGGTTGGTTTAGAAGATAAAATTGTTGATAAAATAAAGGTGTTGGTGTAAGTGTATTATGAGCATAGAATAACAGCTTTAATAGGGAGTACTCAGAAAAATAGTACTTCTAAAGCAATAGTCGATTACTTACAAGAAAAACTTTCGTCTCATGACATTAAAGTTGATACTTTTAAAGTATGTGAAGTTTATCAATCTGAAAATAAATTTAATGATTTATTGAAACATATTTCTCAAAATAATCTCCTTTTAATTTGCGCCCCGGTTTATATTGATGCGTTATCCTATCCTTTGATAAGTACACTTGAACAGATTCATTCATTTAAAGATAAAATGATTTTTTGCGAAAAGGAGTTGATGGCAATAATTCATTCCGGCTTTCCAGAAAAAATTCATAGAGAACCAGCTATTGAGATATGCCATAATTTTGCCAGAATTAGCGGTTTTGATTGGAAAGGAGCAATTGATTTTGGAGTATCTTCTATTATTGAGGGAAAAGCTTTAAATGAATCAGGAATTACTACCAAGTGGATTCGTCAGATTTTGGATGAAGTAGTAGAAGAACTTTTAAATGAAGAGAAACTTTCTTCTAGAACTATTAGAAAATCTTTAACTTTACCTATTCCTATTCCGATACCAATAAAATGGTTACCACCTATTTTAAATTTTGGAGTTCGTAGAAGAATTAAAAAAGAGAAAATTAAAGACGTTTTTGCTCGTCCATATTCTAGAGAATAAATTATAATATCGAGCTGTACTTAGCATAACATGGGGTTTCCGTTGGGCTAAAGAGTAAGCTATCCTTCAGGACATGCCTTCTTTCACAAAGCTTGCAATAATAGTAGTTTTTATCAGAACATACTAGAATCACAGATGAATACATACCTATAGAAAAAACAATAATGATTTAAAACTATGCTTTAATTTAAAACCCATTAGCTATAATATAATTATTATATTATAATATTTACTATACTAAGGAGAATGATATCATGGGGAAAAAAGATAAAATAATTTTAAAAGAAATAGAAGAATGGCATAATAAAGATATAATTGAAGAAGGGTTATATAGACGTTTATCTTCAATGTATCAAGAAAATGAATGGGATTTTACCACAATAATAAAATGGGCTTTAATAATTGGTGCTGTAATGATTGGTATCGGGTTAATTTCTTTTATTAGTTTTGTAATTCAATCTATAATATTTGCAATATTAATTTTATCAGCTTTATCTTTATCAGGTTATTATTATGGATTTAAATTAAAGCAAAGAGATTTTAAATATTATTTTCCTAAGACAGGAAATGCTTTAATTGCTATATCCAGTCTTTTACTAGGTGCAGATATTTTTGCGATAAATAGATTTCTTTTTAATGAAGGTATTTATTGGACAACTTTGATATTAGTAATATCTATTATATATTTATTTATTGCTTATTTTAAAGAAAATACTTTAGTTTTAGTTTTTAGTTTATTAGGTTTTGCAGCATGGTTTGGTGCAGAAACAGGCTATATGTCTGGTTGGGGGGCATATTATTTAGGATTAAATTATCCAATGAGATTCGCCGTAATAAGTCCAATAATTATTTTAATTGGATACTTTCATAAGAAATTAGATTTATCTGTTCCAGAATCATTTATACGGACTTATTATTCATTTGGATTATTATTTGTTAATTTATCTTTATGGATTTTATCTATTTTTGGTCATCAAGGAGGACTAGACAATTGGGGGTTCAGCTCAAATAATATAGAACTTATATTTTTTAGTATTGTATGGCTTACAGCAGATGCAATCATATTTCTAATAGGTGCAAAGTTTAAGGATAAGATGTTTGTGGGATATGCAGTTACATTTATAATATTAAATTTATATACACGATATTTTGAATATTTTTGGGATAAGATGTATAAATCATTGTTTTTTATAGTTTTGGGGGGGATTTCAATAATTATAGGATTATATTTTGAAAAGAAATTGAGTAATTAAAATGTCTTTCCTAAAGCTAGATGAGTTAGCGATCTGGTTCAGTATTTAAATTGAGATTATCGTAATTCTTTCTGTTGTTAAAACTTGTAGATCAACTAATTAGCGAATGTGAAAATAGACACTAACTCTAATCCATGAGACATAAAATGAAATTTCATCTAAAAGAGAGGAGGAGCCTAAAATGAATGATGAAAAAGAGAGAATAAAAAAAGAAAGACGTGTTTGGGAAAAACAGGCCAAATCTTATGATAAAATGACCAAGAGTGTATATGAACATGCTTATAGACTTTCAATAAAAAAAGCAAAAGAAATATTAGAACCACATCAACA
>CAZYRX010000089.1:0-5304 GCA_964649895.1 uncultured Halanaerobium sp. | reverse complement strand
TCTTTTGAAGATAAAGTTGCTATTATTAAACATGATTATTACTATTATGATAGAAGTCATTTTGATGTAGAGGATAGTAAAATAAATTTTGATCATCCAGACTCATTTGAAACAGAGCTATTAATTGCTCATCTGAAAAATTTAAAAAATGGAAATACAGTTGAAAGACCAGTTTATTCTTATAAGACAAATGAAAGACTCAGCGAAAAAAAGACTATCAATTCTGCACCAATAATAATTGTTGAAGGTATTCTTATTTTTCATTATGAGTTATTAAAAGACCTCTTTGACTTAAAGATTTATGTTGATACAGATGCTGATATTCGGCTTCTTAGAAGAATTACAAGGGATATAAATAAAAGAGGTCGAACATTTGAATCAGTAAAAAAACAGTATTTGAGAACTGTAAAACCAATGCATCAAAAATATGTTGAGCCAACTAAATATAAAGCAGATATCATTATACCTAATGGTGGCTTAAATGAAATAGCAAATGACTTAATAATAAAAAAAATTAAGGATCATTTAAAAGAATAGTTTTTAAAACCGGTCTAAAAACCGGTTATTTTTTTAATTTAATTGTAATAATTTTACAGGAAAATATAATTTTATCCATAACTATAGTATATGAAGTTATTTTAATTTAAGAAAGGATGAAAATGTTATGGATAATAAATTCAAAAAGATTTTAGGGATATTTATTGTTTTAGTATTTGCCTTATCTTCATATATTTATCAATTTTATTTTGAAAATAATATTGATATGGAAGATAATAATTCATTAGCACTTAAAATAGAAGAAAAAGCAGTGAATGAAACTAGCTCTAGCGAAAATATGATAATAATCCATCTTAGTGGAGCAGTTGCTAGAGCAGGAGTTTATCAGATAGCTCAAGATGATAGATTAATTGATTTGATCAAAGCAGCAGGGGGTTTAAATGACAATGCGGATTTGAGAAATGTCAATTTAGCAGCATCTTTATTAGATGGACAAAAAATCATCATACCATCTAAAAATGAAACAAAAGAAGATATTGAATTTATTGAGCAGAATGAAGATTATTATATAAACAGTCAGTCTAGATTAGTTAACATAAATATAGCTAATTTAAATCAATTAACTAAATTAAATGGTATAGGTCAGAGTAAAGCACAGGCAATAATTAAATATAGAGAAAAAAATGGGTTGTTCAAAAACAAAGAATCTTTAATAAATGTTGCTGGAATTGGAGAAAAAACCCTGGAAAACATTAGAGATGAGATAAGTATAAGATGAAGTATAAATTTGAAAGAAGACCATTTCTGTTTTTGGCTATATCTATGATGGCAGGTATCATCACAGCTTATATCTTAATTTTAATAAAACTTACATTCATATTAAAATTATTTATTATGTTATTAATAATAGTGATTATAATTATATTTATTAAGATTATATTTTATACAAATACATCAATAATAAAAAAAATAATAATTTTGGCTCTACCATTATTTTTATTAACGGGTCTGGTGAGATATTTGCATGTAGAATATACATTTTCCAGCAGCTATGTTAAACATTATTCAAAAGCGATGCATAATCATGTAAATGTTAAAGGATATTTACTAAAAGATTTGGGAGATATAAGTGGAGATTATTTTTATTTAAAAGCAGAAAAGATAAATAATAAAAAAGCAGATGATATCAAAATCCAGATTCCTAAAAGAGATTTTATATATCTAAAACATAATAGTTTAATAAGCTGTGATTTGATTTTAAGTGAACCACCAGTAAAATTAAATCCAGGTGGTTTTTCTTACAAAAATTATCTTAAAAAGAAACATATTTACTTTCAAAGTTGGGAAATAAAAAACATTAAGTTAATTAGACAAAAATTCTCAGCCAAAAGTTATTTGATAAGAATAAAAATAAAAATCATTGAAGTGATTGATAGATTGTTCAGTAAAAGATTAAAAAAATTTTTAAATGCTATATTGTTGGGAGAAAAAGCAGGACTTGATTATGAAACTGAATTATTATTAAGAGAGGCAGGGGCCAGTCATTTATTGGCACTTTCTGGACTTCATGCGGGGATTATTATTCTTTCTCTGAAATTAATTTGTTCCAGAGTAATAGTAAATAGAAAAATATCTTTAATTTTAATTAGCTTAACTTCACTTTTTTATGTAATTCTTGTTGGTGCTTCAGTTTCGATTATTAGAGCATCTTTTTTAACTTTGATATTTCTCTGGTCTAAAGCTTTTTACAGAGATGGAGACTTTATCAATATACTTTCTTTAACATTAATAATAAATCTTTTAATAAATCCCTATTCCCTTTTTACGGTAAGTCTGCAGCTTTCTTATCTAATTGTTCTTTCAATTTATCTGCTTACAGATTTTTTGAATAAAATATTTCCTAATATAATTTCTATATCACTTTCAGCACAGCTTGGAGCATTTGCAATCAGTGCTTATTATTTTAATGAATATGCTTATATAGGTATTATTACAAATCTCTGGTTAATTCCATTAATTGCTATTCTGCTTCCGTTTTCATTTTTTATTATCATTCTAGCTATTACTTTTCCACCTGCTGCAGTTATAATGGTTCCATTATTAGAATTTGCTTTTTATATAATGTTTAAAGGACTGGAACTCATGAGTTTTATACAGGGAGATATGCTAGTTTTAGCAGAACCAAATATAATATATGTAATTTTATATTATATCATTTTATTTTCAATACCATATCTTTTTAAAAAAAGAATAATATTGTTAAAAGCTAAGAAGTATAAGAAACTACAATATATATCAGCAGTATTATTTGTAATTATTTTCTCATTGTTTTTTTTAAAATTTAATTCAGGATTACTTGAGGTAAATTTTCTTGCAGTTGGCCAGGGTGATGGGATATATATAAAATTTCCTAACAATGAAAATATGTTAATAGACACAGGTCCTCCAGGAAATAATGGAAGGCAGGTAGAACATAATATTATTTCATTTTTAAATTATAAAGGTGTCAAGAAAATAGATTATTTAATTATCACCCATTTTGATTCAGATCATTCAGGGGGATTAAAACATTTGTTGGAAAGAAAAAAAGTAAAAAATATACTAATATCAGAACATAAAGAAGAACCACTAATAAATTATTTAGAAAATGCAGCTGAAAGTAAAAAACATATTGAATTATTTTATATTTCCGAACAAAACAATTTTAAGATAGAGGAATGCTATCTAAACTTTTTAAATCCTCCCAAAAATAAAGTTTTTAAAGATAAAAATGAAAATTCAATAGTTTTTAATCTTGGATATGGAAAATACACATTTCTTTTTACAGGTGATCTATCTAAGGAAGGTGAAAATAGAATACTCGATAAAAATAAAATAAATAATATAAATGTTTTAAAATTGGGCCATCACGGCAGCAGAACTTCAACAGGTAATCGCCTACTTGATGAATGTAGACCAGATTTAGCTGTAATATCGGTTGGAAAAAATAATTATGGTCATCCTGCTGGAGAAGTTTTGGACAAATTAAAGCAGAGAAATATTAGATTTCTAAGAACGGATAAAAATGGTGCAGTAATTATTAGAACAGATGGTAATAAAATATATTTTGAGACTTATGTTAATTGAAAGTCTATCTTGTTTGCGGTTAATCCTCTTGTTATGATAGAATGAAAATACTCAGAAATTTAAATCTGGCTGGAGGTATATAATATGGATTCAAAAACATTTATTAATAAAGAAAAAAAATTAAAAAATGTTTACTATATTTATGCGGAAGATAATTATTTGTTGAATGATTTAAAAGAAAAGTTCATAGAAAAGTTTGTTCCAGAAGAAATTCGTGACTTTAATCTTTCTTATCTAAGTCCCGAGGAAAATTTTTTAATTAAACTTAGAAATGCTGTGCAGACTCCACCGATGGGTAGTGAAAAAAGATTTGTGTTTTCTCAACTAGATGCTGATTTTTCTTTAAACAAAAGTGATAATAAAAAACTAGCTGAGATTATTTCAAATTTAGATAAAAGCTCCTGCCTCATTTTTTTAAGTCAAAGTTCTTTAGATAAAAGGAAAAAATTATATAAAGAAATTAAAAGAAAAGGAGTTTATCATGAATTTAAGACTCCAAAATATAAGCAGCTTGATAAATGGCTGGTAAATAAATTTAACCAGTATGATAAAAAAGTTGACAGCCGTACAATTAAACTTTTAGAAAATATGTTCAGTAACAATCTAGAATTATTGGCAAGTGAGATTGAAAAGATAATAACCCGATATCCTGATAAAAACAAAATAAGTTATTATGATATCAAAGATTTAATAAGCAGAGAAAAGTTTATAGAAGATGAAGAAATATTTAATTTTTTAGATTTGATTGGGGAGAAAAAAACTGATCAAGCTCTATTAAGTTTAAAAGAAATGCTTAATAAAGGTGTATATCCACTATACCTTATGACAATGTTAACAAATCAAATTGAACTGCTCATGCAGGTTAAATATTATAATCAGTTTACCAATGATCATCGCGAAATAGCTTCAAAAATAAATAAACATCCATATCCAGTAAAAAAAGCTTTAAAAAGGAGCAAAAATTTTACTCAGCTTGAACTCGAGAAAATTTTAGAAGAAATATTAACAGCAAATCATCATTTTTTAAGTGGATACTATCCTGATCAAAATACTGCACTCGAAATGATTATAATCAGATCAATTACTCTATAAAACTAGTATTCTCTATAAAAAACAAAAACCCATCCTGATGGATGAGTTTTAAAATAAAAAAGATAGCTATCTTTTCATTTGAAATATAAAATTAAAAGTCTTTTAAAGATTGTTAACCTTTTTAGTGAGGCGGGATTTTTTTCGAGCTGCATTATTTTTATGGAGAATGTTGCGTGATACAGCCTTATCGATGACCCTTTTAGTTTCTTTAAGCTGTTCTGCAGCAGCTTCTTTGTCACCTGAGTCAATTATTTTTTCTAAATCTTTAATAGAATTTTTCAATTTATCCTTCCACTCACGATTTTGAGCAGTTTTCTTTTCTGTTACTTTTACTCTCTTTTTTGCAGATTTAATAATAGGCATCTAACTTCACCCCCTCTTATTCGTCGGAATTTATCTTTTCATTCTTAATTTGCAACATTTCAATTTTAACATGTTAGTTTAAAAAATGCAAGAGAAAAAAATCTTTTTTAGCATTATGGTGCTTGAATATAAAAAAGTCCGGTGTTATAATTACTACAGGATTTAAATTTAGAAGGAGGAAGTTATTTGCAGACTAATAAAATCAGAAATTTTTGCATAATTGCT
>CAZYRX010000088.1:0-5467 GCA_964649895.1 uncultured Halanaerobium sp. | reverse complement strand
AGGTTGACTTTGGTGAAGTATATTCTAAACGAAATGGAGTACCCGTCAAAAAACACGCCTTATGTGCTAAATTATGCTCTGGCAAAGGAGAATTTGTTAAAGCTAAAATATTAATTATTATAGAGAGGAAAATGAAAATGAAAAAAGAGCAAAAATTGATAATCTGGATAAGAAAAAACATGGACCCCATGCCCTGAGACACAGCCTTGCCTGTTCTTTACTGGAACAAAAGACTCCACTACCAGTTATTTCAGAAGTGCTGGGTCATAGCAGTACAGAAAGCACAAAAACATATCTAAGAATAGATCTTAATTCTCTAAGACAGTGTTCTCTTGAAGTTCCAGCTTTAAATTCATCTTATTATATTCAGGAGGTGAACTAAAATGGAATTCAAGAGCATATATGCAGTGCTTTTAAAACAGTATATAGAGTTCAAAAGAAATATTGGTTATGATTACAAAGATATTGCAACTTTTAAAATATTTGACCGCTTTATACTTCAATATGAAGTAACCGAGATAGGTTTAACTAAAGATACTACTGATAAATGGGCTAAAAAAAATGAAAATGAGGCTGATACTACAAGATACAAAAGAGTTAGTGCTGTTAAGAATTTTTCTGTTTATTTAAACAAACTTGGTTACCAATCATATATTCCAGACCAGATTAAATTTAAAAAAACAACTTTCACACCCCATATTTTTTCTAATCACGAGATCAAAGCCTTTTTTGAGGCCTGTGATAATTTTAAATTTCAAGTAAAATCAAATACAAGATATGTTATGCCAGTTGTATTCCGTATGATTTACGGCTGTGGTTTAAGAGTTAATGAAGCTCTCTCTTTAAAAACTGAAGATGTTAATTTAACCAAAAAATATATTATTATTAGAAATGCTAAAAATGATAGAGATAGGATTTTACTTTTGTCGGATTCACTAACTGACATCTGTCTGTTATACAAAGAAAAATGTTTATTAAAAAATTTAATAGAAAAATATTTTTTTAGTCAGTATAATTGCTTTTGTCAATTGAAAAATGTACCACCCTACCAATCGAATTGTGTACCATCTAGCTAAAAAAAGAAGGAGAAGAAGTTATCTCCTTTGTTAGTTGAATTACTGGTCTTTTTTAGTTTTCTTCTGTTGGTCTAAAAGTCGATGACTTGGTCCATTAAATAACATTATCTTGCTGTTGTGAATTAGTCTATCAATAATTGCAGCTGTCATTCTTTCTTTAGATATCTTCAATACCAAAACCCTGAAAATCTGCAGGAGTGGCAGAGAATATTATCAATACCTGTTAAAAAAACAGAAAAGAAAACAATAAGTTATTTAACCTTAGATGGGATTAAATTGTTATTAGAGATGCCAGATCAAAGTTTGAAATCAGGGCAACGCAATCTGGCTATACTGAGTTTAATGTATGATACAGCAGCCAGAGTTCAGAAAATCATTGATTTAACACCATCAAGTATTCGTTTTGATAAACCATATACAGTTAAACTAATTTGCAAAGGAAAAAAGCAAGAATAGTTCCTTTAATGGAACCAACAGCTAATATTTTAAGAAAATATATGGAAGCAAATGGTCTGCTGCAAGATTATGCAAATGAGTATCCACTATTTTCAATAGTCGCAAAGAAAAGCTCACAAGAGCTGGAGTGAATTATATTCTAAAAAAATACAGCAACTCGGCTAAAGAAAAAGCATCTGCTTTAATACCTGATCAAATTTCATGCCATTCATTGAGGCATTCAAAAGCCATGCACTTACTTCAGGCAGGAGTTAATTTGGTTTATATTAGAGATATTCTTGGTCATAGCTCAGTTCAGGTAACTGAAGTCTATGCCAGAGCTGATTCCAGACAGAAACGAGAGGCAATTGAAAAAGCTTATACCGATGTTTCTCCTGAAGAAAAACCTCAATGGCAGGATAATGACAATTTATTATCCTGGCTGAAAAAAATTAATCAATAAATCAACTCAAATTATGTAAAGTGAATTTGGAGACTATGCAGCAATTCCAACGGTTTAAGAGTTTACTTTACATAATCAATCATATACTTTGCATAACCTTTATCAGCAGCTGAATATGGCTTAGTGTGAATCAGAGTAATACCTAAAGAAGCACAGGCATAATGTTTTTTTCGGTATAGTCAAAGATAGAGGAGTTTTGGAATACCTCTCCTTAAAATGGCTTTAGAAAGCGATAGACAGTAGAGTAGGAAGCCTGAGAGGGCAGCATTTCTTTTCAGTAATCAGCTGATCATAGAGTAAGTAAACAGACCGATCAGGGTGTTTATCTCTGGCTTTTAAAATAACTTCCTTAAGTTCTGGAGTTAAAACACGACTTTTACCTTTGTCGTTTCTGAGTTTGGGCTTAAGACCTTCAAAACCGCTTTTGCGGTAGGCTCTAACCCACATGGATATGGTTTTTGGTGAGTATTCTCTGACACCATAATAGGGGACATTGTGTTTTTGAGCAGCTACTTTAGCCAGATACTCAGTCTGTTTTTCTATCTGGCCATTTAAAATAGGTGAAATGAGTGAAAAACGAAATAGAGCTATCTGTTCTCTGTCATTATCAGTCATCAAAATCAGCTCCTTTAAGCTTGAATTTTAGCATTTAAGAGCAAAATTGTTCTTAAACTGCTGATAATAACATTTTAATCAGAAAAATAGCTCTTTTCTAGTGAAAGCTTTTGTGTTTAAAAAAATAGTTCCAAAAAGTCAATCTTTATGGTACAATTAAAGTGCCATAAAACATTGATTAAAGTGATCCTGATACTCTTTTGAGAGTATCTGAGCGTCGGAGCTCCAAATCATTTTAATTAGTTTTGTGGCTTTTTTTATTCTTGATAATTTAAAGGGGATCAGTGAGTGGTATTTGTCTCTGAAAAAAGCAATCAACCCAGGAATATTGCAGGTAAATCTGTGCAGATAAAAAAATACTGCTCGTTTGTAGAGTAATAACTTTTTCTGCAGTAGATATTCTTTCATGCAGCAGACAATATAGTTTAAGGAACGCTGAAATCTAGGGAATAGAAATGCTGGAAGAATTGAAACGGTTTTGCCGCAGTGCTGGCATTTGTATCTTCTAATTGCTATCCAGAAGCATTTGCCATCGATGGTGATAACATAGCGGTGGTAAAATCCATGTTTAAGGAGTTTATCATGGCAGTGAGGACATTCTTCAGGGTGAGGAAAATTATTATTCTGGCCAAGCTCAGAATATTTTTTTACAGGTATTTTAAAGTCATGAATGATTTGCATCTGATCACACCCTAAATATTCTGACAATATTTTATCAGATTAATTTAGGAAAAGAAAGTGCTTGCTTTAAATTATTTTGATTAATATTTATCGTTTTCTAGTGGATTAATTTGATAGATAACATCTTGGATTAGGATCATTTTTTGAAGGTGGACAATATTTTGCAATAGCAACTTCAGAAATAAAGGGGGAACCGCAAAATTTACATTTTTTAATTGGTTCATCGTTTATTATTTTTTGATAAAGTTGAAAATGGGCCACAGCAAATAATGATTTAGTATTTTGAGAAGATACTATTTTCTCATTATCATCTAAATATAGATCAAAATAAATGTCATTAATATGTTTATTAATAATTTTCATGAGAATTTTTTTAGCAATTCTAATATTATTCTGCTCATTAATTTTCTTTACTTCAGGGAATTTTTTTATGTTTAATTTACCAGGTTCCATGTTGAGGTTGCTAGTCACAATTCCTGACTTTTTTATAGATTCATAATCAATATTGTTTACTGTCAGAGAATAATATAAATTAATACAAATTCTTAAATCATTTATATTATAAAGAATATGTTTGTAAGAGTCTTTATGTTCAGGAAAACTTATACCCATTATTTTTTTTGTGCTGATAGCTACTGCATCATAAAGAAGCCCATAGTCATTATAAAAATTGATTATAGAATTATAATTTAACTCATCAATCTTTGCAATTTTTAGAAATAGATCCTTTACTTCAAAGGGATAATATTTTGTTGTTTTTCTATTTTTTGCAGGTTTTTGATGGACCCTTGCAGCAGCAGATATGATTTTTAAGTTTTTAAATATCTCATTTATGTTTAATTTTATTAACTTTTTATTTCCATTTACTTCACCAAATAATTCTATTTTTTTGTTACTAATGTCTTGATTATTATCCATATAAAAATATTGGTAAAGAATATCATTATAATTTTTTTCATTAAATACTAGAAATATATCTTTTTCTTTATCTAAATAAGCTATTTCATAAGGTGGTTTTACAATCTTTTCAGCCTGCATATTTTCAAACATATAAATCAACTCCTTTTATAGATGAAATTGTCACAATTATAAGAGGTAAATCACTTCACTAATCTTATAAATTATAGTATCATAGAAACAGAACATGAACAAGCGTTCGAACGAAAAAATATTCAAGGAGGAGTTATTTATGAAGAAGATAAAAAAAGAAAGACAGAAAAAGAAGATGACCCAGACTGATCTAGCATTTGAATTAAGAATACATCCGGCTCAACTAAGTAGAATTGAATGTGGAAGAATGCTGCCATACAAACCGGCACAAAAAAAGCTAGAAGAATTTTTTGATATGAGTATTGAAGAACTTTTAAGTGAGGTGGAGTAAATGAGAACTGCAGAAAAATATAAAGAATATAAAGGACCAGAGGATTTACCGGCAATGATGAGGGTAAAAGACGCAGCAGAATATACAGGAACAAATATTAATAAATGGTATGAGATATTCAAAAGAGATGATTTTAAATCAATTAAATTAGGTGGACGGTTTATGGTTACAAAAGAAGAATTCTTAAGGTGGTTAAAAGCCCAGGGCCAGAAATAAAGATAGTTTAATTGTTGGGAAGGGGGCAAGAATGGGAACTAAATATAAGAATATAGAGAAAATAGTAATAGGGAAATTAATAAACAGCAACAATGATCCAGAAAAAGTATTTAGTAAATTCAATGATTTATCAAAAGATCATTTTAATTTAAATATATGTAGTAAAACATTTAGTTGGGTAAAAAATAGATTAGCGGCTGATCAGAAAATATCAGTTATAAAGTTACAGGAATCCGGTATATTAAAAGATGATGAATTGGCAAAGTTAGTTGATTTTGAAGCTGGCCCGGACATTAAGTTATTAACAGATGATGAACTGATAGATTTATTAGAAAAAAGAAAAATAGAGGAAGACAAAGCAAAGTTAAAAGAAAAACTGGCCCGACTTGTGGAAAAAGGAGCGGACCCAGAAGAATTTACAGAAGCTGCTAAATGTATGAGCAGATCTGAGACAGAATGGCCGGACATTATTCTCTTAAATGAGATAGAGGGAGCACCACTTCCAGTTAGTATATTGCCGGCCTGGTTGAGTAGATATGTAAATAATTTAAGTATGTTTTTACAAGCACCTTCTGATATGGTTTTGCTTATTGCACTTTC
>CAZYRX010000087.1:0-5514 GCA_964649895.1 uncultured Halanaerobium sp. | reverse complement strand
GAATGCATAGTCGGCTATCTCAGGAGGGCTGATGGCACAGCCTGAAGTTTGCGTCGCACTTGCCTACCAGAAATGGACTGGCATTTAATCAGCAGACAACCTCGCAAGTTCTTTTAAGGAATCCTCGTTTGTGAGTGTTAACGAATGGGCGGGGAGGATGTCAAGGAACTTCGTCTTAATTCTGGGCAACAATTTGATAAGGAATTAGTAGATCACTTTATAAATAAAGTAACATGTTAAATATTATTATCCCAGCAATACAGCATTAGATAAATAAAAATACCTCCAAGTAGATAGTCTATTATAATTAGACCATCTACATTGGAAGTATCATCTCAATTTCTGAAGAGCTTTCTATTTATAATGTAATAATCTGATAACCTTCACTTATGTAAGCTTCCATCGAAGGATGACCGCTCATATCTCCTTTGAGAGGAATATCAACCGTCTCATTATATTCTAAAACACCTAAACTGGCCGAACAGGCTTTACATATGCAGTCGATCAAGCCCTTTTCTTTGGCCGCAAAATAATGTTTGTTATTTGATTCTTCAAGTTTTTCGATTAATTTAACCGATTCACCTTCTATAATTATCTTGGCTTCCATACCTTTTTCATCCAGATCCAAAGCATTCAGCAGTACATGCTGAAAACACATCAAGCTGCCGTTAAAAGCAAAAAATGCAAATTTATCCACTGAACTCACCTCCTCAATAATATATTCTTTGTTAAAGAACGTATTCCTTTAATTGAGATTATACATTCATTTTGTCTAATCTATAAAAATCAATATTAATTATTTGTCTAAAAGAGCTGAGAAATCGATTTGATTATCTTAATGAGGTATTAGTCTTTTATGATATAATATATTCAATAAGAGATTGAAAGTTAAAATTTAAAAAATCAAAAGCAAATAGAAAGATAATGGGGTGTAAAGATGGCCAAATTAATTGATTTAAGCTGGGAGATTTATCAGGGAATGCCCGTTTATCCGGGGGATATTGAGGTTGAGCTTGAAAATGATAAAAGAATTGAAAGTGATGGCTTTGAGAACCATAATCTTAAAATGGGCATGCATACCGGAACCCATCTGGATTTACCCGCCCACATGATTAAGAGTGACAATCATGTCTCAGAAATTGAGCTTGATAGTTTAAGCGGTAAGGCTAAATTGATTTACTCTGGAACTAAGGAAATAATCGCTTATAAAGGGGAATATGATTCTTTAATTGAAAAAAATGATATCGTTCTGATCTATACAGGTTTTGCAGAAAAATATGGCAGCAGAGAATATTATGAGAAACATCCTGTGCTGAGCAGGGAGCTGGCCCAATTTTTGATTGATAAGGAAATAAAGATGCTCGGTTTTGACATGCCTTCACCAGATCGTTTTCCTTATCAGATCCATAAATTATTATTCGAAAATGATATTTACATTCTGGAGAACCTCAGAAACTTAGACAAACTGCTCGGTTTTAAATCATTGGATCTCCTGGTATTTCCTTTAAAGATAAGAGCAGAGGCAGCACCTGTTCGAGCTGCAGCTTTAATCAAGTGAATTTTCTTAAAAATTATTCAATAGCAGAAAATTAAAAAAATTGCTATTTAGTCATTATGATCTGTTTGTCTTCGAACCATATTGAAATTTAGAGCAGTCCTCAGGGGGCTGTTTTTTTGTTTTAAAGAATTAACATTATGTTAATTTTTCCTTAACTTGGAATTAATAATCCTCCCCTATAATATAAATTGAGCTAATATTATAATACAAAGAAAATAAGACCTCAAAAGGCATAATATAAATTTGTATTACTAATTAAAAATATCAAAGGGGAGATTAACTCAATGAGATTAAGAAAAAAGAAAATTATTCTAACGACAATGTTAATCACTGTATTACTCATAACCGCTGTTTCTTCAGCAATGGCAGCAGATCATGCGAAATATGTATTCATGTTTATCGGTGATGGTATGGCCAATCCACAGATCACTGCAGCAGAAGCCTATCTTTCTTCAGGAGGCGGTAACTTCTCTCAGCAAAAATTGAGCTTCACAGGATTTCCGGGCCAGGGAATGCAGAGCACTTATGCTTCTGACCGTTTTATCACTGGGAGTGCTGCTTCAGCTACATCGATGGCCTCCGGGGTAAAAACAAACATCGGATATGTTGGTGTAGATTCAGCTCAGAATTCTGTAAAGTCAATTTCCGAAATGGCTAAAGAAGCAGGGATGAAGGTGGGAATTGTATCTTCAGTAACTATTGATCATGCTACTCCAGCAGCATACTATGCACATGTAAAGAGCCGGGGAGAGTACTACGAAATCGGTAAACAGCTTTCAAAAAGTGGTTTTGACTATATCGCAGGTGGAAAGCCTAGAACATACCTCACCCCAGATGGAGAGCCAACTATTCCAGAACTTATGGCAGAAATGGGCTGGTATACAATTAATACCGATGAGAATCCTGAAGAATTTATGAAGCTTAAAGCTGGTTCAAAGCAGATATTTGCCTATCAAGAAGGTTTTGCAAGTGGAGCTTTTGAATACGAAATAGACCGCAGAGAAGATGAACTTGACCTTGCCGCTTATACACGCAAGGGGATTGAAGTCCTTGACAATCCAAATGGTTTCTTTATGATGGTAGAAGCTGGCAAGATTGACTGGGCGGGACATGCAAATGATGCGGTAACAAATATTTACGATACAATTGCCTTTGATAATGCAATAGCTGAAGCAATCAACTTCTATAATCAGCATCCAGATGAAACTCTTATCGTTGTGACTGGAGACCATGAGTGTGGAGGTCTAACACTTGGTTGGGCTGGAACTGGTTATGATACGGCATTTGATATATTTGCGGAACAGAAAGTGTCTTTCGAATGGTTTGATCACAATGTTCTTAAACCATATAAAGAGAATACAAGTGGATCAATAGCTCAGTTTAGTGACTTAGAAGATGAGATTGAAGAGTACTTTGGTTTAGCTGACTGGAGTGAAAGAGAAGAACAGCTTCTTGAAGAAGCATTTGCAAGATCTATTATGAATGAAGAAGAAAGACCAAAGGAAGAATCTGCCTATCTTATGTACGGTGGCTATGAGCCTTTGACAGTGACTTTAACTCACATTCTTAATAATAGAGCTGGACTGAGCTGGGCGAGTTACAGCCATACAGGTGTACCTGCTCCGATTTATGCACAGGGTAAAGGACACGAACTGTTTAATGGTTTTTATGATAATATAAATATCTTCGATAAGCTTGTCGAAGCAAGCAATCTTTAGATAAATAATAGCTCAAATAGTTGATTTAATTAATAATTCGACCGATGCTGATAAAAAAATAGATCTGCAGATATCCCGTATTTATTACGGGATATTTGTCTATTAAAAATGATTTAATAAGGGGTTTTTAAATTGTATATGAATTTAAATTGGAACAGCTTCAAAGAGGGACACTATTTTGAAAAAAGCGATCTAATTCTAATCGCTTTTGTAATCATCTCAATTATTTTGATGCTGATGCTGCCTATTAGGCAGTACATACTTGGTGCTTCAGCAGATACACCTGAGATTGCCAGAAATGAAAATACTGTTCGAGTCAAGGCAGAGATATTGAATACAGATGATAGAAATATCATCGAATCGGGAATTGTCAGAACTGGAGAACAGTCTTTCAATGCTGAGATACTTCAGGGAGAATATAAAGGCAAAAAAGTTAAAGGGGTTAACTTTCTCTCAGGTTCTATGCAGCTTGATACAGTCTTCGAAAAAGGAGATCTTGCCTTAATTACGATCAGTAAAGATAAGTCAGGTGATATCAGAGCTGTATCAGCAGTTGATCACTACAGAATAGAGATAGAACTGATGCTGCTCTTAATTTTCGCTGTACTGCTGACTATTTTTGCAGGTCTGACCGGAGTCAAAGCAGCACTCTCATTTCTTTTTACAGGTGTAGTAATCTGGAAGCTTCTCTTACCGGCTTTTTTGGCAGGTTGGAGCCCCATAATTATCGCTTTTTTTGTGGTCAGCATCATCACCTTCGTTATAATATTTCTTATCGGAGGGGTCTCTCTGCGAGGACTTGTTGCATATATAGGTTCGATGAGTGGTGTAGGCTTAACTGCCTTTTTTGCAATTTACTTTGGTGGTATAATGAAGATTGAAGGTTCAGTTAAAGAATTTTCGGAAACTCTGCTTTATGCCGGTTATGAACATCTTGACTTGACATCAATCTTTATTGCTGGTATTTTCATTGCTAGTTCAGGAGCAGTAATGGATATTGCGATGGATATTGCTGCTTCGATGGCGGAGATAAAAATCAACAGGCCGGATATTAAATTATGGGATCACATAAAATCCGGATTATCTGTTGGTAGAGCAGTGATAGGAACGATGACGACTACTCTGCTTTTGGCTTATTCCGGGAGTTATACCACTTTACTCTTGGTGCTCATTGCACAAGGAACACCGACTATAAATATTTTAAATTTGCGCTATGTTGCAGCTGAATTCTTAAATACCGTTGTAGGCAGTTTTGGACTCGTACTTGTTGCCCCACTTACAGCCCTTTTGGGAGGGTTTATCTATTCTCACTGGCAGCCTCACAAGTAGCCTATTTCAAGAATATGTTCATAAAAAGAAAGGTAATTTTAAAGTTCTGCAGAACTATATTAGTAGAAATTTAGTTGAAAATTATTTAAAGGAGTGGATTAAAATGAAAATTTCAGTACTCTATCACAGTGAAAGTGGAAATACAGAAAAGGTGGCAGGAATTATTAAAAAGGGTTTAGAAAAGATTGAAGGTGTTGAAGCCAGAACCTTTGCGATAGAAAATCCGGACATTGATTACATAGCTGCATCTAAAGCGGTCTTGTTTGGTTCTCCAATCTATACGGGTGATATGTCATGGCAGATGAAGTCATTCCTTGATAAAAATAAAGAGGTGAAGTTGAGCGGAAAACTTGCTGCGGTATTCGCTACCGAAAACTATTTAGGTGGTGGTGCAGATTCAGCCCTACTTACATTAATCGGTCATCTGCTTGTTAAAGGTATGGTAGTTTATTCAGGTGGTGCAGCTGAGGGAAAACCATATACCCATTTTGGTGCAGTTTGTATCAAGGATGGAGATCAAGATCAGCAGCAGCGGGCAGAAATATTTGGTGAAAGAATTGCAAAAAAGGCAGTGGAATTATTTGCATAGCAGAAAAATCAATTAGAGGAGGTAAAAAAGATGGCGATAGCAGAATTAACAGTGGTACCTTTGGGAACAGGGGATACAAGTTTGAGCAGCTATGTCGCAGGCTGTCATCGAGTTTTAAAAGAACAGGATACGGTAGACTATCAGCTGACACCGATGGGAACCATCCTGGAAGGTAATTTGAACGATATACTAGAATTGACCAAGAAGATGCATGAGGTTCCCTTTAACAATGGAGCAAAAAGGGTTACTACATCACTTAAAATTGATGATAGAAGAGATAAGAAAGCAAGTATGAAGCAGAAAATGTCTTCAGTAGAGGG
>CAZYRX010000086.1:0-5671 GCA_964649895.1 uncultured Halanaerobium sp. | reverse complement strand
ATTAATGTTAATATATACCATTTGGGTTACCCACACTAAATAGCGAAGAGCCAAATTTATTTTAATTCAAAATAGATTAATGGTGTATTACTGGAGGGTTACTTTTTTATTAATTTGATTATTTTCTCTGCTCGTTCCTTATGTTCCTCTAAAAATTCTAGATATCTATCTGTATCATGAAAAATTTCATTATTATCTTCAGATAAATTTAGAAGTTCAGAGACCTTAATATTTTGATCATAAGTATGAAATACATTAAACAAGGAAGCAATGCTGTAACCACAATTTCTTAACAATCTGATTACCATAATTTTTTCAATATCCCATTCAGTGAATAAGAGTCTTCGATTGTTGCCTCTTTTAATTTTAAACAATGCATTTCTTTCCCAGGTTCGTAGAGTTTCTGCTGTTATATTCAAATTATTAGCTGCAGACTTTCTGGTTAAATATACTATTTTATCTTTGTTTCCAATATCATTTTCAAACCATTTATTTAAAACATTTATTGCCTCAATTGCTTTTTCTTTTTCACTGTCAACCTCAGAAGAATATCCCCGGGCCAGCTCCAAAGCGTTTTCAGAATCTCCAGCAGCAAATCTTCTAACTAATTCATGAACTATAGATCCTTCAATTTGGCAAGGGCCTGGTAAAGGTACTCTTGCGAGTTTCATCTGATATATATGGTTTTTAGTAAATTGTCTATAATTATTACTTGCCCTTTTAACTTCTGAAATATAACCCCATTCCTCATAGAGTCTAACTGTATAGGATGTACACCAGTTAAATTAGCAACTTCTTTGGTACTATATATTTTAAAGGTAATGCACCTCCCTCTTTAAATAAAAATATTTCAATTAGGATAAATTTTTGCAGCAGAAATTACCATAATTAACTTTAATTAACTTTAATTAACTTTCAAAAGAACATTCCCAGTTTTCTGACCGCCTGCAGTATAGCTGAATGCTTCACTGATTTCTTCTAAAAGATATTTTCTATCTATTACAGCCTTAAATTTATCTTCTTCTATCAGTTTTTTGATAAAATCTATACTGGCCTTAATATCTGTGGGAACAGGGAAAATAACTTTTTTTCCAGAAGACATCTTTGTTATTAATGCTAAGAAAAGATTCTCTCCCAGGCTCCCTAATTCTGATGAAATATAAACTCCATCTGTTTCTAATAAATTCTTGCATTTAACAAATGAGCTTTTGCCAACGGCATCAAAGATATATTTATATTTTTTATTATCCTCAGTAAAATCTTCTGTCTGATAATCAATTACGTTATCAGCACCTAAAGATTTCATTAATTTTATATTTTTGCTGTTGCCTACTGCTGTAACATAAGCGCCGTAATATTTTGAAAACTGGAGTAAGGCAGAACCAATTGCTCCTGTTGCCCCATTAATGAGAATTTTTTCTCCTTCTTTTACTTTAACTTTCTTAATAAAATTGTAGGCATAATGGGCACCTTCAAGGCTGGCTGCAGCCTCTTCGTAAGATAATTTTTCTGGAATTAAACTTACGGCTTTATCTTCTGATATTGTCATGTATTGGGCATGAGATGCTGAGCCGTTGTCATTAAAACCAAAAACTCTGTTATCTATTTTAAAAGAGCTTACCTTATTTCCAATAGCTTCAACTTTACCTGCAAAATCTGTACCGGTAATCGGCAGTTTAGGCTTTAATAAACCGGTAAATAACCTCATTATATAGGGGTTGCCGCTAAGAACTGCACAATCTGTTCTATTGACAGTTGCTGCATGTACTTTTATTAAAATCTCATTTTCTTTTACTTTTGGAATCTCTAATTCTTTGATTTTTAAGCTTTCAGGAGGTCCATATTCTTTTCTGTAAGCTGCTTTCATTTTATTTGATTTCATTAATTTTCTCCCCCTTAAATAGAAAGTTTATCTTTAATATCAGCTGCAAATTCTTCAGCCCTTAACAAATCCTTTTTATTCGGCCTATTTTTATTTATTCCACCAAAAAAATATTTTATGAAACTGTAATTCATAAAACCCCTGCACATAAATTCATTAATAACATCAAAGCCTTTAGCAGTTAATTCTTTTTTTAAAGCAGTATGCATTTTTATATATTTAACAGAAGCTGTAGAAAAGATAAATGCTTTTTTATTTTTCTGCATTTCAAATTCCTTAATTAGTTTAAATAAATCTGCATGGTGTTTTCCATTATAAATACCTGAAGCAAAGCCGATTAAATCATAGTTATTAAGATCATCGTTTTTTACTTCAGAAGGTTTTTTAAGATCAGCATTTAATTTTTTGGAAATTACTCTGGCTATTTTCTTTGTATTACCGTGATGAATTGAGAGACAGATTATAAGCACATTGTGTTTTGAAATATTATTTTTAAAATTATAGCCTTCATTCATCTTATTTCACCTCAGATATCAAGTTCTACTTTCTTATTTATAAAAAGATTTGAATATTAATTTATCCATTCATTTTCTTCATATAGTTTGTATCCCTTCTGCAGAGCGTCAAATATTTCATTTTCAAGTTCTTTATCTATACTTTTTATGTGAAAACATGATTTTCCTTTTAACAATTTTAATAATTCTGGCTCGAGTTTTTCTTTAAGCTCTGGTTCAACATAAATAGGCATAAAATAAAAGCTAACATAGTTTTTCTGGAGAGTGAGCCCTGCAAAAAAGAGCTCTTTTTTATTTTTTCCAGCAATATTTACTTCTTTATCTGTCCATAATTCATATTTTTCTTTGAGGTCAAATTTTAGCTTTAATGGACCTTCATACTGCTCTAATATTTTCTTTAGCTTTTTAAATGTTCTCATTAATTCAGCTGTTTTTTTATTTTCATCTCTCATTTTAATTCCTCCTTTATAAAGGGATTGTTTCATTATTATTAATTTAGAATCCAGGATCAAGATTGTAATTATTACTCCACTTTATATCTTCTAGAAAGCCACAGTCCAAAGATTATAACCATCATAGTTGTTAGAGCAGGGTATAGAGGATTTATTTTATCACCGGCTGTAAAAAAATTAAATGCAGCATGCCATAAAATTGCCGGCCATAAATTCCATTCCGACTTTAGAGTAAGCCAGCCTAAAATAAATGATCCAAAAATAAGTCCTACCAGCCAGCCTAATAGGCCCATTAAACCCATTGCCTGAAAATTATTATCGTAAAAGAAGATTGGTAAATGCCAGCCTCCCCAGATTAAAGCTGTATATAATGCTGCAGTTCGCATATTAAATTTTTTCATTAGTTCAGGAAATATAAAGCCTCTCCAGCCGCTTTCTTCTCCAATTCCATAAAAGAAGATCCAGCTCAATAAGATTAAAAACTGATTTTCAAAAGGGATCTTAGAATTAATTCCTATTAAAGCGGGATCAGTCCACTCTCCAAAAATCACTCCTGTAATTAAATAAGAAAAAAGAAAGAAGCTGCTTGGCATTAAAAAGGCAATAAATATCCATTTTGGATCTGAAAATCTTAAAAAATTCTGCTTAAAGTATTCTATCAACCCCCTTTTTTTAGAAAAAATTAAAGTAGTAATAATGGCAGCAAATAAGGGGCCTAAGCCACCGATTAAATGGAAAAGATTAGAATGCCCTAAGTTAAAATTAAAGTTGGAACTGATTACATTTGGCAGCCAGATCAGCCAGGAAATTGTGTAAGCTGTTATTATAAAAGCAATAATTCTCTTATAATTAAATTGGTTCTGTTTTTTATTCATTCTCCTCACTTCCTGGATATCATTATGTTTAAATTGTTCATAAAGAACTGCTCCGAACAGTTAATTATTTTTCATTAAAATATTTAAAATAGTTAATAGTTTCTTTTAAATCTTCTTTATCTTTATAAATATTCATTATTTTTCCCAATTCTATTGCGAAATCAACATAACCACTTGCCTTTGCTGTTATTATATTTTTATCAATTACTACATTTTTATCTATATAATTATCTTTTTTAAATTCTTTAAATTCATCTACAGGTAATATGGTAGTATATCTTTTTTCTTCTAATATACCCGATTTTGCTAAATGTATTGAAGCTGAAAATATGGCACCTATAATAACATTTTTATCATTTAATTTTTTTAGTAATTTATATAATTTATCATTTTCTATTTTTTCAGGATAACCACCTGGTATTACAAATAAGTCAACTTCGTCAGTATCTATCTGATCATTTGTTTTATAAACCTATAGTTTCAAATATATCTTTTAACTTTATTCATATAGACTTTATATTCTTCCCCAAATTTTTTAATACACCATCTTTCTTCTGATAGTATAAGATAGTGAACAGAAATCTGGAATATAATTAAGATTATAAAGTAAAACCAGGAAGTTATTAAAAGACTACATCCAAGAAAATATAAAAAGAAAGCTACATACATTGGATTTCGAGAATATTTATATAATCCTTTTTTATTTATACCGTTATTTTCTGGTCTGGCAAAATCAACTATTGATTTCATATATAGTAGTGTTCCTACCAAATAGACTAATAAACCTAAAAAGTTAAGAGTAGTATTGAACTTAATTTCTGCAAAAAATAAATAAATTAATAAAAAAAGTGTGGTTATCTGATAAATATAAAAAGCATAGTTTTCTTTTCCCTCTGTAGGTGGAAAAAAGCCTGCTCTTTCTAATGCCTCCTTACTTATAAATTTCATAAAAATATATCTAATAATAATTATCGGTAGTATTAATATAAAAGAATTCATGAACTTAGCTTACCCCCTCCTATATCAATCAAAGATAAATTAACAAAACAATTTTATGGAATATATTCATATCCAATACATATTCTTGCTTTTAAAGCATCATCTTCAATCAATTTGTATTTATCTTTAATTTTCTTAAAATCATCAACTTTAGAAGAGGCTCGAATTTCTAAAGAGTTTAAACCATCTTTTTCAAATTCTTTCTTTTGTTTTTCAGTCGGCAAAAAACTGAACTGCCAGTGTCTTTCTATTTCTTGCATACCCAAACTTTTATAATGCTTTTGAGCTTTTTTATCCTGAGAAAACCAGATAGATTTGTTAATTCTACAACTTTCCCTCATAATTTTATGAGCTCTTTTTATTAATTTCTTGCCATAACCATTACCCCTATAATCTCTGTGCACTCCAAATTCCCAGACAAAACCGTAGTCATCTTCTACTAGATCAATTATATCTGCATTAATTTCAATAGTTAGTAAAGCAATTATTTTATTATCAATTACTCCCACTAGATCAACACTCTCATTTTTATATTCAGGTTTTTGATGAATAACTGTCCACCAGGCATATGAATCTACCATTAAACTGGCGTGAAGATCCAGCCATTCTAACTCATCTTCTTTTTTATAATTATGTATTATTATTTCTTCTCCCAAAAATTAGCCTCCTTTATTTTTTAATTTTCAATATAACTTATAATTCAATCATAAAGCAAAAAATCCTCCAAAAAAGCTTAATATAATTTTGAAGGATTTTCTTTTTTAAAATCCAAAGATGTCTTTATTCATTAATTTGGCGGCACGTACTGTACCATATTTTTCTTGCGTTCAATAAACAATAATTCTCTTTCTAATTTTCTGTAGCTTTCCAATCTCTTCTCCGGCAGTTCTCCCTGTTCTATTGCTTTTTTAACAGCACAGCCAGGTTCTGAATCATGCTGACAGTCAT
>CAZYRX010000085.1:0-5738 GCA_964649895.1 uncultured Halanaerobium sp. | reverse complement strand
GCTTCTGCAGTTCTTGTCATAGATTTTAAAACTTCGCTACCATAAATGTTCTGCTGACCTAAATTAACTTCTTTAATTCTTAAATTTTCTTTATCCAGATTTTCAGCCATAAATGAAGCCCTATCTTTTAGAGAACTCAAAGCTAGAGCCGTAACTTCCTCTAAAGCTTTTTCGTTGCTCTCTAAACGGTAGTTTATATTTACCACTCTATTGGCTCCTGCATCCAGCAATCTTCCTAATAATACCGGGAGTTCAGCTAAATTTTTAGAAGTGAATTTGATCTGATTACTAACCTCATAATAAGTAACTCTTTCCTCACTCTCGTCCTTATACCTTGTATAAGGATAAACCCTAAAACCCTGAGTTTCTATATTTTCCAGTTCTTCTCCTTTTAAGATAGACATTAACTCACTTACAATTCTGTTATTTTCTTCCACTGCTACTGACTGGGCTGTATTTTCATTTTCAAAGCCAAGCACTACATCAACAATATTAGGATCATATTCCTGCTGCTGACTGATACTTAAATTAGTAGTAATATAATCCTCACTTACTTTTTCTGCTGGTACTTCTCTCTCAGCTGTTTCTACAGCAGGAGTATTAAAATATAAGCCATTTACTACTATAACTGATAATAAAATTAAAGCTATAAAAACTAAAAACATTCCTACATTTTTGTTCATAAAAATCCCTTCCTTTCTTTTTACTAAATATTCTTTATTTAATTCTAATAAATAAGACCTTAATTATATAATTCTAATAAGATAGAGAAAATCCTTTTTTATTTTAAAAATTGAGAAACAAATATTTTAGTTTTTTTCTCGCAGGGCAAAAGAAATGTTTTGATAATCGTGATTTTTAAATTCTTCAATCAAAAATATAATTGAATCAAAATTACTCTTATGATCTGCATATATTTTCACCTTCTTATCTGTTTCAGTGTTTATATCCATGAATAACTCACCGATATTCTGACGGCTATATTCATTTCCCTCAAAATAAATCTGATTATTTTGATCTAAAAAAATATTGATTTTTTCCTGGCTAGAACTCTGGCCTATGCTGCTGTCAGGTACTGTAATATTATAAAGCACTTCTTCTCCCTGCAGAGTAGAAGATACTAAAAAGAAAATCAAGAGCAGAAATACAATATCAATCATCGGCGCCAGATTTAAATTTGAATCTTTTTTCTTAGGCTGATATTTCATTCTTTTTCAGCTCCTTTATTTCTTCTTTAAAAAGCCTGCTCTCACTCTCCAGCCTCAGATTATTCATCTGATTATGGAGTTTTTCTATTTTAGCGTAAAAATAGTGATAAAAAGCTGCAGCGGGCAGGGAAATAATTAAACCGGCAGCAGTGGTAAATAAAGCCTCTGAGATACCCAGAGCCATCTGTTCCGGACTGCCTCCTACTCCCAGAACCTGAAAAGTTTTAATCATGCCGCTAACAGTTCCCAGAAGCCCCAGAGTTGGCGAAACCTGAGCAATAAAGTTTAAAAAACCTAAATGTTTTTCTAGCTCAGGCAGTTTATTTACCTCTTCTGCATCCAGATATAAATTAAATTCCTCTCTATTTTTAGGATTTCTGATTAATAAATTATAATAAATTTCTGCAGCAATCCCCTTTTTATTTTTTAAGATATTATCTTTTTCATTATCGGAATTAAAATTAATAACTGCTTTTAAATATTGATCCTTATTTATTTTTCTGTAATTTATAAGAAAAACTATAGTTCTCTCAATTATTATAAAAATCATTAAAAATGCAACTAAAAGCAGAGGGTAACCAACAACACCTGCTGTTTCAATAAATTCTGTAATCATAAACATTACCTCCATTTAATTTAACTCAAAGCGAATAGGGAGATTAACAATTACCTGAACTTTTTTTCCTTCTCGCTCTGCAGCTTCAAATTCCCAATTAGATACTGCTTCTAAAGCAGCCTGATCAAATGAATCAAACCCTGAACTTTTGTTAATTTTTAAATCATGAACCTGACCGTTTTTATCCACCTTTAAAGAAACAATAACCTCACCTTCTATATTTCTTTTTCTTAAATTAGAAGGGTATTCAGGATTAGTGTAATTTTTTATGCCTGGTTTTGTTATTTCTTTAGTATTTCCTGTTCTTAGGTCATAAACTTTATTTTCTTCTTTTTGATTAGCCTCCTTAACAGTAGAATTTTTGTTCTCATCACTCTTTGAATCCTCTTCTATATTATTTTTTTCTGATATCTGATCGTTTATGCTTTCATTAACTTCATTTTTTCCAGTTACTGTATTATCTTTTTCTAAATCCGCAAGATAACTTTCTAAACTAAATTTATTGCTTTTATTTTCGTCTTTTTCTTTGTCTAAATCATCTTCATTATTTTTAGCTTCAATTTTCTGACTCTGGTTTTTACTCTCATCATTTTCTTTAATCTCTTTTTTAGGAATTTCTCCTTTAATCTCAGTTTTAATTTCATCCTCTAATTGTTCTTCTTTTATTATATTATTTTGATTTTGATTATTTTCCTCTGTAATTAATTTTTCATTCTCATTTGAACTACTTTTATCTACTTCCTCTTTCATTTCATTATTTTCTTTTAAATTATCTTTTTTCTGCTGCTGAAACTCTTTTGATTCTTCAGCTTCGCCAGGTCGAAGGTTTTCCTCAGTATCATTATTAGGAGCAGATAATAATAGTTCTATCTCGACTTTTTTCTTTTCAATTGATTTTATATCTTCTGCCAGAAGCCTTAAAGAACTGGCTTCCAGCAGGAAGATAAGGGATAATGATAAGAGAAAGGCAGTTAGATATATTGTTTTTTTATGCTTCATTATCATCATCCTTTCTTTATTAAGTAGTGGAGTTAATTAAAATTTGGTGCTTAAGTTAACCATGAAATTGCGGCCGGGCATTGGATAACCTGAATTAACTTGATAATCTTGATCGAATAAGTTTTTTACACTTATTATTATATTATAATCACGATTTATTAAAGTAATATTTTTAATCAAATCTAAATCAAAAACAGTATAATTATTTAAATCATTAATTCTTCCTCCAACATGATTTCCCTTAAAAATTAATTTATAATCATTTGGCGCATAAGTTAAAGAAATACTATTATAAAATTGATCTTTAAGCAACTCATTTGTTTTATTATTTCTACTATCAAGATAAGTATGTTGATAAGCAAAATTTAATGTGTCAGTTAGTTTTGTATCTAAAGTTAGTTCTAAACCATCTGTTTCCGCATTATTAATATTATATGGACGGTAAACAAAATCACTTCCAGCTGCCCACTCAATTAAATTTTGGGAATCTCTTCTAAAAATATTGATTTCTGTATTTAATAATTTATTATTACTTCTATAACCTATTTCATAAGCTTTAGAAGTTTCTGCTTCTAGATCCGGATTTCCTTCTGTGTATTGAGTTGAAGGCCAATAAAGATCATTAAAAGTTGGAGTTCTATAAGATTCACCATAAGATAAATAAATATTTTTGTTTTTATTTATCTTATATATTAAACCAACTCTTGGACTTGTTTCAGAACCAAATTTTTCATGATCATCATATCTTACTCCTGCATTTAAAATAAATTGATTATTAATTTCCCACTTATCATTTAAGTAAATTGATTTAGTATTTAAATCATGTTTTCCATTTTCATTACTATCAATTTCATCCTCATTATACTCTATACCATAACTTAAAGTATTATTATTTAGATAGTGAGTTTGATTAATATGTATACCATTATCTTTTGTATAATGTTTGCTCGAACCAGAATAACCAAATTCATCTGGATTATCATATATTGATTCAATATTATTTTGATAAAAAGAAATATTTAAATTTCTAAATTCTTTATTTTGAACAAATTTTAAACTATAATTTTTCATTAAATCATCTTGAGTTGCATTTGGAGTTAACATTGATTCACTGCCAGGTACTTTTTTATCAGAATCATTATAACTTATGTTAAATATTAAATCATTAGTAGAATTAATATTATAATTTATTTTAGTAGATATAAAGTATTGATCAACTTCACTATTTTTACGTTCTCCATCAGATTTTAATATTTCAGCACTTATCTGGACTTCTGTATTATCAAAAGAAGTACCATGAACTATGGAAGTATTATATGTATCAAAAGAACCCAAACCAAAATTTATTTCTGTACCATTAATATCTGAACCTTCTTTTGTAATAATATTTATAACACCACCTAAAGCATTTGCACCATATATAGAAGATGCTGGTCCTTTTAATATTTCGATTCTCTTTACATTTGATAATACTAATTGACCCAGATCTACCTGCCCATTTTGATTATTATTAATAGGTTGACCATCAATCATAACTAATACCTGATTAGCAGAAGAACCGCGTAAGTTGATTGTTTTTAATCCTGAAGATCCTCCCTGATCAACAATTTGAACTCCAGTTGTGCTAGAAATTAATTCTGCAATATTATTAGCTCCACTCTCTTCTATCTCCTCCTGATCAATAACCTCAATACTGACTGGGGTATCCATAATACTTTCCTCATAACGACTTGCTGTCACAACTACCTCATCCAATTCCATAACTTCTTCCTGCGCACTTACCGGCACTACAAAAATTAAAAGTGCTGTAAGCATGACTAAAACTACTTTCCTTAACATTAATAATTCCTCCTTGTGTTTTGTCTGCTCACAGCCACCCTAGACAAAATAAGCTATAAAACTATAAAAGACACCCGGATATAAATTGAGGGTGTCTAAATATGCATTAATAGCCCGCAACCATTCCTGTCTCGAAGATGGCTGTCATCCTTTTAGGCAGGTCTCCTGACTATGCAGCTCTACCGATTTACCTTCCCCAGCACCATTGATGAGTGAGTGGTATTAATCGGCCTACTGATTAACAGTGGCGGACCCGTTCAGGAATTTCACCTGATTCCCTATTATCTTCTAATATATAGAAGCACCTAAAAAGAGAACATTATTTTCTTTTCTAATTAACTTAATTCTTGAAATTTGTTGAAAATCCTCTAATTTATTTTTAATAATCTAAAATAATTATCTTTTGAATATTTTATTAATTATTTTATCTGTTAATATGAGTGAATTCAGCAAATTAAAATAGTTGAGACTAACTATATGAAGTCAAGTAATTTTTAAAAATATTTTTCTAAAATATTATGGCAGGACAAACAGAGCAACTCAGTTGCTCAAATTAAAAATTTAGAATTTAAAAATCTATGCTTGAGGCACAAAACTAATATTATTCTTTAGTAAATGGAAAATAACTCTGATTAGTTTTTTGCCAACATGAGATAAAGCAACAAAATAATGTTTACCTTCAGAAAGTTTTTTGTTTAGATAATCTTTAAAAGTTTTATCTCGCATAGCAACTGTTTTTACAGCCTGTAAAATAGCCCATCGCAAATATTTAGATCCTCTTTTCACCATCACAGTGTGAGTAGCATTATACTCTCCTGATTGATATACTGATGGATCTAAACCTGCAAAAGCTAACAGTTTTGATGGTTTTGCAAAGCGATTGATATCACCAATTTCTGCAATAATGGTTGCTGCTAAAGTATATCCAATACCAGGGATAGTAATTACTGGAGTATTGATTTCATCAATTAACTCTTTGATTTTTTGATCAATTATTTTAATTTCACTATCAAGAAATTGGATAAATTTAATAGTTTGCTTAAGTTCAAAAGCAGTAGCTCTATTGGAAGAACCAA
>CAZYRX010000084.1:0-5743 GCA_964649895.1 uncultured Halanaerobium sp. | reverse complement strand
ATGGTACTGCATTGGTAACGATGTGGGAGAGTAGGTCTCTGCCGGATCCTTTTTTCCGTTTTGTTCCCCGATAGCTCAGTTGGTAGAGCAGCTGGCTGTTAACCAGCTTGTCGCAAGTTCGAGTCTTGCTCGGGGAGCCATTTTTATTTTAAATTACATATATATTTTTAAATTAGGACCCTTTTGGGGTCTTTTTTTGATTTTTTGTAATAAATTACTTGCATTTTTTTAAAAATATAGTATTATATTATTAAAGGTCAAAATAAGTCAAAGTTAGAAATTTGAATTAAGGAGGGGATTTTATGTCAAGTTTATCTGATCAAATTGAACAATATTTGAGAAGGCAAATAAAAAAATATCAAGGCAAAGTTAAAATCAAAAGAAATCAGCTTGCTGAAAACTTTGATTGTGCCCCTTCACAAATTAATTATGTTTTAGATACAAGATTCACTGTAGAAAAAGGATATGTTGTAGAGAGCCAAAGAGGTGGAGGTGGCTTTATCAGAATTATTAGAGTTACACTTGATTCTGATAAAGAAGTTGTTCAAGAAGTAATAAAAAATTTAAATGGTAACATCAGTCAGCGTGAAGCCAATGGTATTATAAAGAGATTGTATGAAAATGATTTAATTACTAAAAGAGAGTCTTATTTAATGGAAATGGCTGTACACAGAAATGTACTTGGCATTTCACTTCCTGAAAGAGATTATCTCCGGGGAAGAGTGTTAAAAAATATGTTAGAAGTGATTTTTAAAGTTAAGGAGGACTAAGTTATGCTTTGTCAAAAATGTGGTGAAAATGAGGCTTCGGTTCACCTGACTAGAATAATAAATGGAAAAAAAGAAGAATTGCATTTATGTGAAAGCTGTGCAAAAAAAAGTGGAGAGTTCAGTTTTCATGCAGATAATAATTTTGCTTTTCAGAGCTTGCTTTCTGGTGTATTAAATAATAATTTATCTCCAAAAAATAAATCTATATTTAAAAATAATATAAAAGAAGAAAGCATTTGTGAAAACTGTGAGTTAAACTATTCTGATTTTAGCAAAAATGGTCTTTTTGGTTGTTCAGATTGTTATGATAAATTTGAAGATAAATTAGACCCTTTGTTTAAAAGAATACATGGAACTATTAGGCATACTGGTAAAAAACCTTCTAGATATAATATTAAAAAAGAGAATGAACAAGAAATTGATCTGTTAAAAGAGCAGATGGAAAAAGCAGTTGAAGAAGAAAATTTTGAAAAAGCAGCTGAAATTCGTGATAGAATCCATGAAATTAAAAAAAGCATGGAGGAAGATATTGATGAATCATATAATAACTGACAATAACTGGCAAATTGAAGATGGAGCTGAAAAAGATGTTGTTTTAAGCTCAAGAGTGAGATTAGCACGGAATTTAGCAGATTTTCATTTTCCAAATCAAGCTTCCTTAACGGAAAAAAATGAAATAATTGAAGAACTATATAGCAGCTTAGATTTTTTGAATAAAAATAGTTATTATTTTTCCAAGATGAATAATTTTAATAGTATAGAGAGAAGTATTCTTCAAGAAAAAAATCTGATCAGCACTGAACACGCTAAAAAAAGAGATGGAAGAGCTTTAATAATAAATAATGATTTAAATATTTCTATTATGATTAATGAAGAAGATCACCTACGGATTCAGGCATTTGGTGCTGGACTTGAATTTTCAAAAATTTGGAGTAGAGCAGATCATGTTGACGACCTTATAGAATCAAAAGTCAATTATTCCTTTTCTGATAAATGGGGTTATTTAACTGCATGTCCGACCAATGTAGGTACAGCCTTGAGAGCTTCTGCAATGTGCCATTTGCCCGGATTAGTAATTACTGGAAAGATAGATAATATACTTGGAGCTGTAGGTAAATTTGGACTTACTGTAAGAGGAGTTTATGGAGAAGGAAGCGGTTCAATAGGCGAACTTTTTCAAATTTCTAATCAGATAACTCTTGGCTATAGTGAAGAGGAAATTATTGATAATTTAGAAAGTATAATTTATCAAATTATTGAAGAAGAAAAGAAAAGTAGAAATTATTTACTCAAAAATGATTTTAATAAAATTAAAGATAGTATTATGAGATCATTAGGGATATTAAAGTATGCATATTATATAGGAGAAGCAGAAGCTTTGAAATATCTTTCTCAAGTTAAATTAGGACAGACATTAGGTTTATTGGAAGAAGAAATTGATAATAATTTTTTCAGTGATCTTCTTTTTAAGATAAGAAGAGCACATTTGCAAAAAGATGAATTTACTGAAAAAGATAAACTAGATATAAAAAGAGCAAAAACAATACAGAAGAGACTATTAAATAAGGAGTGAAAAAAATGTTTGCAAAATTTACAGAAAGAGCAAGAAAAGTATTGAGTATAGCTGAAAAAGAAGCTTTGAAGCTTAAACACAGCTATGTAGGTACTGAGCATATACTTTATGGTTTGATTGCAGAAGGTCAGGGTATTGCAGCACGTGCTTTAATTGATAATGGTGTAAGTAATGAGATAATTGAAAGCAAAATTAAAGATATGATTGGTGAAGGTCAAAATGAAGTAAAAGGTTCAATTGGCTTAACACCAAGAAGTAAAAAAGTTCTTAATTTAGCAATGGATGAAGCTAGAAAAATGGGTCACAATTATATTGGTACTGAACATCTTTTACTTGGTTTAATAAGAGAAGGAGAAGGTGTTGCAGTAAGAATTTTAATGGATTTAAATAGTGATATTAAAAATATAAAAGAAGAAGTTGTTGATTTATTGGGAGGTAAAAATTCAATTAAAAAGAAATCAGAATCTTCTAGTAGAAAAACTAAAAATCTAGATGAATACAGTCGTGATCTTACAGAAATGGCTAGAGAAAATAAACTTGACCCTGTAATTGGAAGAGACAAAGAAATTAACAGAGTTATCCAGGTTTTAAGCCGCCGTACTAAAAATAATCCAGTATTAATTGGTGAACCAGGAGTTGGAAAAACAGCAATAATCGAAGGACTTGCTCAGATGATTGTGAGCGAAAATGTTCCAGAACTTTTACTTGATAAGCGGGTTGTTTCTCTCGATTTGAGTTCACTGGTTGCTGGTTCTAAATACCGAGGTGAGTTTGAAAAAAGACTTAAAGCAGTAATGAATGAAATTATTGAAAGTGGAGATATCATTTTATTCATAGATGAAATGCATACATTAGTTGGTGCAGGAGCTGCAGAAGGTGCTATTGATGCAGCAAATATTTTAAAGCCTGCTTTAGCAAGAGGAGAGCTTCAGGCTATTGGAGCCACAACATTAGATGAATACCGTAAATATATTGAAAAAGATGCAGCTTTAGAAAGACGCTTTCAGTCGGTACTTGTAGAAGAAAACTCTACTGAAGAAGCCATTGATATATTAAAAGGGCTGCGCGATCCTTATGAAGCACATCACAAAGTTAAAATTACTGATCAGGCAATTGAAGATGCAGTAATATTATCACATCGATATATATCTGATCGTTTTCTGCCAGATAAGGCAATTGATTTAATTGATGAGGCTGCTTCTAAGGTGAGATTGAGTAATAGCACACGTCCTCCTGAATTCAAAGAATTAAGTCAAAAACTGGAAGAAGCAGAAAAAGAGAAAGAGGCAGCAGTAAAAAATCAAGAATTTGAAAAGGCTGCCCGAATGAGAGATAAAGAAAAAGAACTAACAAAAGAATTAGAGGAACTAAAGAATTCTTGGGAAGATGAAAAAGGAAAAGCAGAAGCAGTTGTGACAACCGAAGATATTGCTGAAATTGTTTCGAGTTGGACAGGGATTCCAGTAACTAAACTTGAAGAAGCAGAAACTGCAAAACTTCTAAGATTAGAAGAAGAACTTCATAAAAGAGTTATAGGACAGGATGAAGCTATAGGGGCAGTATCTGAAGCTGTTCGTAGAGCAAGAGCTGGACTTAAAGACCCCAAACGTCCAATAGGTTCTTTTATTTTCCTTGGTCCGACTGGTGTTGGTAAAACAGAGCTTGCAAAAACATTGGCAGAAACCATGTTCAATGATGAAGATGCTATGATTAGAGTTGATATGTCAGAATATATGGAAAAACATTCTGTTTCTCGACTTGTAGGCTCACCTCCAGGATATGTCGGTCATGAAGAAGGAGGCCAATTAACAGAACCGGTAAGAAGAAGACCTTATTCTGTTATTTTGTTTGATGAAATAGAAAAGGCGCATCCTGATGTATTCAATGTACTTCTACAGATATTAGAAGATGGAGTTTTAACAGATACTCATGGAAGAAAAGTTGATTTTAAAAATACAATTGTTATTATGACTTCTAATGTTGGGGCAGATTTTATAGAAAAACAATCACAACTTGGATTTAAAAAAGAAGAGGATCAAGATTCAAATTATGAAAATATGAAAGATAATGTTATGTCTCAACTGAGAAAGACTTTTAGGCCAGAATTTTTAAATAGATTAGACGAAATTATTGTCTTCCATGCGCTTGATAAAGAGCATATTAAACAAATTGTCGATTTAATGCTTGATGATTTAAGAGAAAGGCTGAGAGAAAAAGAAATGGAATTAGAAATAACAGAATCCGCGAAGGCAAAACTTGCTGAAGATGGCTATGATTCTGAATTTGGTGCCCGTCCTCTGCGTAGAACTATACAGCGGCAAATTGAAAATCCATTATCTATTAAGATACTGGATAAAGAGGTTGCTGAAAACAGTAAAGTTAAAGTTGATGTTAAAGATGATGAACTAACTTTTGAGACTGTAATAAAGTAACTTAAAACAGTAAAATTATTCATAATTAATACTGTTTTTTTAAAGCTTATAATCCGCATTACATGCCCTTGTTTAACTTGTAAAATGCTGTAAAAAATGATATAATTATTAATAAATCAACAAATTTGCGAGCTAAAATAATTTAAGCGGGAGTTAACAAGAATGGCTAAAGATAAAAGGTATTATATATGCCAGGAATGTGGATATAAAACCATAAATTGGATGGGTAGGTGCTCTAATTGTGGAGCCTGGAATAGTTTTGAAGAAAAAATAGAATCTAAAGATAAAGAAAAAAATAATATAATGAGAGAGGGAAAAGATCCTGTTCCAATAACTAAGGTGAAATCGGCTGTGAGAAATCGCCTTAAAAGTGATATAAAAGAACTTGACAGAGTACTAGGTGGTGGGATCGTTTCTGGTTCTCTCATATTACTTGGTGGAGCCCCTGGTATTGGTAAATCTACACTGATACTCCAGGTGGCTTCTCTTTTTAGTCATAAATATGGAAAAACTCTTTATTTATCAGGAGAAGAATCCGCTCCTCAATTGAAAATGCGTGCAGAACGACTTGATTGTATGCATGATAATCTAAATATAATGGATGAAAGAGATTACCTCATTTTAGAAGAACATATTTCTAAAAATAATGATTATTCATTAATTGTGGTAGATTCTATTCAAACAGTACATATTCCTGAGTTAGAAGCAGCTCCGGGTAACATAACTCAAATAAAAGAAGTTACCGGTAGACTCTTAAAAATGGCTAAAACTACAGATATCCCGATAGTACTAATAGGACATGTAACAAAAGAGGGTGAACTTGCAGGTCCCAGAGTGCTCGAACATCTGGTTGATACTGTATTACAATTTGAAGGCGATAATTATCATATGTATAGGATGTTGAGAGCTAAAAAGAATAGATTTGGCTCTACAAATGAAATTGGTGTTTTTGAAATGAAGGAGAATGG
>CAZYRX010000083.1:0-5924 GCA_964649895.1 uncultured Halanaerobium sp. | reverse complement strand
CTTTTAAGGAATCCTCGTTTGTGAGTGTTAACGAACGGGCGGGGAGGATGTCAAAATAAGGAGAGGGTTTAATTGAATTTTATTAAAGAAAATTCACCTAGGTTATTTATTACCCAAGTTTCAACTGCTGCGTTTTTAATATATTTGTTTTTTTAGCAAAAATTTAATATAATATATTAGAGTAATAATTTAATAATAGGAGAGGTGTATATAATGGCAGATAATCCAGAAGTAACAATAACTATGAATTTTGGCGAAAAAATTAAATTAGAATTATATCCAGAAAAAGCAGAAAATACGGTTAATAATTTTATTGATTTGGTCGATAAAGAATATTATGATGGACTTAAATTTCATAGAGTTATCAAAGGTTTTATGATCCAGGGAGGCTGTCCAGATGGAACCGGAATGGGCAATCCTGGTTATTCTATTAAGGGTGAATTTTCCAACAATGGTTATGAAAATGATTTGGAACATAAAAGAGGGGTAATCTCTATGGCCCGCAGTCAGAGTCCCGATTCTGCTGGTTCACAGTTTTTTATCATGCACAAAGATGCTCCCCATCTTGATGGGCAGTATGCTGCATTTGGTAAAGTCATTGAGGGTATGGATGCTGTAGACAAAATTGCCGAAGTTAATACTAATGCAAGAGATATGCCTGTTGAAGATCAAATCATGGAAAAAGTAGAAGTAGAATTGTTTGGTGTAGATTATAATGAGCCAGAAAAATTATAATCAAATGATTTCTAAGATTAAATCTATTTTGAAATAAAATATGATTATTTTAGAACTTAATTTAAGAACCGGCAGTAACACCACTGCCGGTTTTGCTTATCCAATAAGTTCAATTTTAGAAAAATTGATTTCAAAATCTTGATTTACATATTCTTCATCAGCCTGGATATGTACTATTTTTCCGGCAAACATCTCATGTGAACCCGGCTTAATTGAATCAACTACTTCACATTCTATATTTACTGGGAAATCACTTAAAATTGGTGCATCAATTTTTACTCCATCTTCATAATTTAAATTCAATTTTTCAAACTTATTTTCATCTCTGCCGCTGTGATTCCCAAGGTACCAAAATTCTCTTTTGTTGTCAGTTGAAACTAAATTAACCACAAAAACACCAGTATCTTTGATCATCTGATATGAGTATCTATCAGGAACTATACCAATCATAATCATTGGTGGGTCATAACTACAGTTGCAGGCATAAGCAACTGCCAGTGCATTATTTTCTCCATTTTTCCCCCTGCAGGAGACTATTATATTGCAGAATGGTCTTAGGGTTCCTCTGAACTTTTTTACATCTTTTTTCATCAGCCTTTTACCTCCATTTTTTATGATATTAAGTCAAGATTTTTTAGAAATTTCTTTTCCAGCTGCATATGCAGTAGAAAAAGCGGCCTGCAAATTATAGCCACCGGTATCTCCATCTATATCAAGTACCTCTCCAACAGCAAAGAGCCCAGGTTTTAATTTAGATTCCATTGTTGAAGGATTAATTTCACTTAAAGCTATTCCACCTTTTGTAACCATTGCCTGATTAAAAGATGCAGTTTTATCTACTTTTAAAGTTAATGAATAAAGTATTTTGATAATTTTCTTTCTTTCATCTTTGCTAAGCTGAGCAGCTTTTTTATTTTTATTTATTTCTATTTCATCTAAAATTGCATAGAGCAGTCTATTTGGAGGAAGAAACTCAGATATAACATTTTTAATTAATTTATTTCCGTTTTCATCAAGTTTTTTAATAAAAATTTTATCTAGGACTGCTTCATTTTCTACTTTTAATAAATTGATTTTGATAAGATCATCTGCTTTTATATAACGAGAATGGTTTAAGATAGCAGGTCCTGAAAGACCGCTGTGGGTAAATAATATATCTCCAGCCCATCTTTTGATAACTTTGTTTTGTCTCCAGAGAGATAGTTCAGCATTTTGAAGAGAAATCCCTGCTAAATTAGAAAAACTATAATTTTTTATATTCACTGGAGTTAATGCAGGTTCTGGAGTAATAATATTGTGGCCCAATTCTTCTGCAAATTTATAGCCATCACCAGATGAGCCTGTGGTTGGATATGATTTTCCTCCTGCAGCAATAACAAGATAATCTGATTCATAGATGCTTTCAGCTGTAGTAACATAAAAAGTATTATTTTCTTTTTTAAAATTTACTTTTTTTACAGCTGAATTATATTTAATCTCAATATTTTTATTTCTGCATTCATTTAATAATACATTTAAGATATCTGAAGCTCTAAGTGTGCTGGGAAAAAATTTACCATTATCATCTTTAATAAAATCAATTCCTCTTTTTCTAAAAAAATCGAGTAATGCCTGATTATCAAATTGATATAAGGATGAGATCATGAACATATTATTTTCACCATAATGGTTCAAAAAATCATCAATCTCACCTTTATGAGTAAGATTGCACTGTCCTGCTCCAGACATTAAAAGCTTTTTACCAGCTTGAGAATTTTTTTCTAAAACAAGAACATCATTATTTCTATTTTTAGCCTTTATGGCAGCAAATAGACCTGCTGGTCCAGCACCTATAATAATTATTTTTTTCTTCATATTTTAAACTACCTCTTTTAGTGTTTTTTATTTGATTAATTCAATTTGCAAATCTATTATGGTTATTATATCAGTTTGATATTGATTCAGTAAAATATTATTAGAAGATTTTATTCAAATATTGAAAATAATATATAAATTAAGCCAAAATAAGCCTCATATTACAAAAAAATAAAGGATTTAACAAAGAAGTCTTGAAATATAAACCATATTAATAATTAAAATAACAAGGGGTGGTTTATTTATGAAATTTAATTCTGAGAGAATTAGACTGGGAATTTGTTTATCTATTTTATTATTTATAATATTAGTCTTTCCTGTACGGGCCTCTAATTTTATTCAAATCGAGCCAAAGCTAGATGTCGAGCTGCCTACTTTAAAGAATCAAGCAGAAACAGAAAAAACTCAAGTTTTAATATTTCATTCGGACAGGAATGGTTCTTTAGATATTTATATGATTGCTTTAAATCAAATTAATTCTACTCCAAATATAATGACACATTTAACTGATAATATTATACAGCTGACAGACAATAATTATGATAATAAGTGGCCTTCTTTATCTACTGATGGTTCTAAACTGACCTTTGTAAGCAATCAAGATGGTAAAGACTATATTTATATAATGAATATAGATGGCAGTAATCAACATAGATTAACAGATCAAACAGAAAAAAACGAAGGTTATCCTAGCTGGTCAAGAACTGGTTCTAAAATAGTTTTTTCATCAGGAGGAAGACTTGCTTTTGCTAATAGTGATGGTTCTGATTATCAGCAGACAAATATTTTTAGTTCATATGCTTGTTTTTCTCAAGATGGTAATAAAATTTTGTATCTAGGTATCCAGGATAGTAATATTTATACAGTGAATATAAATGACACATCTCAGATAACACAGATAACTGATGATCAGGCTTGGAAGACTTCACCCTGTTTTTCACCAGATGGAAATAAAATTGCCTTTGCTGCTAATTATGGAGAAGGTGTACAAATTTATACCATGGACTCGGATGGTAGTGGGCTCAATCAACTCACTAATGATCAAAATGCCGCAGGAAAAGGTGGAGTCAAATGGAAATCTCCTGGCAAGATAATTTATTTTTCTTATGAATACCCAAATGGAAACAGCAACTGTGATATTTATTCAATTTGGACAGATGGTACAAATAAACAGAGGCTGACTACAGATAGTTCTGTTGACCGTTCTCCAGATTTGGGATATGTTGATTTCAATTAAAATCAAAATTTATACAATTTATTATTTAAACAATTAATATTTGATAAGAAAATTCCCTAAGTTTTAAAATTTTAAACTTAGGGATAAATTTTTTCTTGACAAACTATTATTTATTTCTGCAGACAAGAAGTTCTAAATCATCTTCTATTACTTTCTGATAGATATTTATCATTTCTCTGTATTTTTCCTCAAAATCATTACTTTGATTGTCAAGAACACAAATGGTACCAAGGGTTTGACCATCAGGCCATCTAATTGGCAGTCCATAGTATGCTATCATATTTAACTCAACATCAGGGTTGTCATTCCAGAATTCAGATTCCAAAGCATTTTCAACCAATAATTCTTTATTCGTACCTATAACATTTTCACAATAAAGACCATGGCCTAAAGATTCGCTATCACCAGCCGAATAAGGATTTTCACTATTGTCACTGCTTAAAAGCACTTCCATTGCATCTTTTCTGATTTTCATAATTAAAACAGCTGGAACATCGATAATTTCTGCAGTTGAATTAACGATTCTTTTCCATTTAAACAAAAGAGCATCTGTAATCTGAGGTTTATCCGAATCTGTAATATCCACTTCTCTGTAATCATCATTTTCTCTGATAAATACATTTGTAAGCATTTTAGCAACCCCCTTTTTCATAAAACAATTATATCAAATTTAAAATTAATAAAAAAGAATTTTATGAAAAGAAGGAATAATAAATTTAATCTTTAATTTAATTAATAGTTAGATGGGGTATGAATTCAATAAAATGTTAATTTGATTTCAGATTGGATTCAATATTTGCTAAGAAGGGGGAGTATTGTGGATAATAATACTGTTTTAGGAATCGACCAGAATCTTGAAGCTCTACTTTGTTATGTTTTGGGATGGATAACAGGAATTGTCTTTTTGTTTTTAGAAAAAGAAAATGAATATGTAAGATTTCATGCTATGCAGTCATTAGTTACCTTTCTTGCTTTGTTCATAATCACAATTGTAATTGGTTGGATTCCCATTTTAGGCTGGCTTATATCATTTTTAATTTCAATATTAGGTTTAGTACTTTGGCTGATACTGATGGTAAAGGCTTATCAGGGTGAAATTTATAAACTTCCCTATGCAGGTGATTTTGCTGAAGAACAGCTTTCAAGGATGAAAAACTCTAATCAAACAGATAATGATAATTAAAAGTATATATTATTTATATGACCCTTCGGGATGGCTTTTATTATTGAATCTCGAAGGGATTAATATTTAGAGCAATTTAATTCATAAAATCTTATTTATAGAAAAGGAGAAATAAAAATGTTTTTTAAAAACGCATTATTTAATAAATCTGTTTTAATTTTTATAGTATTAATGCTAATCGTAGTTCCAGTATTTTTAGAGACAGTTCATGCATCAAGTATTTTAGATCGACTGCTTAAGACTCTTGGAATAGGAGCAATTGTAGATAGATTTGCCGGTCCAATTAATGATTTTATAAATACCCTTACTTTAAACAGGGGAGTTGAGGTTAAACAGCAGACAAAAGTAGTTCCAATAATTACTGTAGGGTCAGGAACTTATGTTGGGGCAGTTCAAGTCGCTGGCCCAGAAGAAGCAGTAAATACAGTTAAGGCAGTAGCTCAAATTGAAGGTGATTTTAGGAGTGGTGATTTTAGAATCAGAGCCCTTGTTCCTATCAATACTAAAAATCCTGGAGATCTGAAAAATGTTGAGAGAGTTGAAGAGGTTGGAGTAACGGCTTTAATTGATATTAATATATAATTAAAATCTCTCAATAAACTTTAATTACCAGGATAAATTGATGAAGTTGAGATTTTTTAAATTAGTTTATCGATATTATAAACAATAAAATATTTCTTATTAATGGAGTGGTTAAATATGGAAAAAATATTAACATTTACCTTGAATCCAACAATTGATAAAAGTGCAAAAGTTGACAATGTACGGGCAGAAAGCAAACTATATTGTGACACAGTGAGATCTGAACCTGGAGGTGGGGGAATTAATGTTTCACGTGCAGTAAAAAAGTTAGGAGGAAGTTCACTGCTTGTCTATACCTCAGGTGGTTTTACAGGCAGAAAGCTGGATAAACTT
>CAZYRX010000082.1:0-5935 GCA_964649895.1 uncultured Halanaerobium sp. | reverse complement strand
TTAAAATTAATTAGCTCCATAATTATCACTCCTTCAGCTTATAATAATTATATTATAAATTTAAAGATATAGCAAGAAATTTTTTCCATCTTCTTTAGATATATCTATAATTGCTGAGTTATAACCCTTAATACATAAAATTATCGTCCGAACGCTATCTATATCTATTATACAACTTTAAGTCATAACTGGCAAAATAATAAATAAGTAAATGGTAACTAAAATCCTTATTATCATGATCATAATCAGGTAATATAATGGATGATTTCGGTACTTCTTCTAAATACTGATCTACTTCTTTAACAAAATCATTATCAACTTCAAACCAGTTTCCATTAGTTAAAATATAGAGAGTTTGATCTTCAGTTTGTTCAAAAATAATGCAGTTATAGACTTTCCAGGTTTCGTTATCTTCGTTATCCCTGTGAATATAAATTTTTCTATTTTTTAGTTTTCCAATTACTGGTGGATCTTCAATTGCTTTTAAATGATCATACCAGTCATAGTTTTCTTTATATTTATCACTATTAAATCTTTTAAGAATCATCTTACACTTATCTTTTAAATCTTTTATATCAAGTTTTAATGAAAATTTAAATTCATCTTTACCTGCAATAACATTTCCCAGTTCTTCGGTTCTTGGAGCCCCGACGATCCCCCGCATATAATCAGTATAAACATCTATACTAAATGAGGATTTACAATTCCTCCAACTCCATTTTTGAAAGTGTATTGTTTTCTAATATAGTTTCTGCTTCTTCCTGCAGTTCCTTTACTGCTTTCTGAAACTTATACCAGTGGCTGTTCTCATAGTCATTTTTATCCTTCCAACTATATTTAAATGAAAATTCAATACCAAAAAAATCTTTAGCTGCTTCTATAAGCACAGGAAGAGGAATTAATGGTATCTCTCGCTGCAATTTAAACCATGATATTTTAACAGGGTTAGCAAGAACTCTATCTAACCATTGATACTTATTATATTTTTCAACTTTTGTTCCTCCATATTGTTTTTGTTGAGACAGCTTACGATAATTTTTTATTCTTAAGTTTTTATCTTTTTTATCAAACAAATTGCTAAAGAATGAATATTTTTCGGTTGTCTCTCCAATTGCAGCACTTAAATCAGAGAATAATTCTTCTTTTTCAGACTCCAAATTTTGAGTTGATATTTGAGGATTATTATACAACTTTAATTTTTCAAAAATACGTCCAGCAGCTTTTAAAAATATTTCTTTATTATTCCGTTTACAGTTAAAACTGCACAATCTCTCATCTTCCCAGATTAAATTCGGAATATCAGGTTTATGGATAGCCGAAGCATGACCAACTTTAGCAGGAGATTTTTGCAGCACTCCCCCAAGATGATTATAGCCTTCAAAATAACCAACAAAATTTTGATGAGCATAGGTATCAGCAAAAGCATGTACTGCAAGTCCAATTTTATAGAGATTGTTAGTCTCTAATGCTCTATCTAAAATCTGATTTGCATTTTTATTATCCGGGGTTGTATTTAGATGGTGTAGCTTTCCATCTTTACGCCTAGAATCTTTAGCTAAAACCTTTCCAGGTACAAAATGAAATATCGGATAAATTCTAAACAGTTTTTTCCTGGGCATAGTAATATTTTTAGTCTGACTTATATAATTTTGATAATGATTGTCTGTGCCTGGACTAATATTAAAAATGTGATCATTATTATCAATATATTGGCTGGAATAAGCTAAAGTCTCAGCATCTTTTTTATTAAAACCAGATCTAACCGCAATAAGATAAGTCATATAATAATGAAATTCATGATCCATAGTTATCTCCCCCGGAATTATTATTTTTTGTTTAACAGGCAGGCTACTATTTTATTTTAATAAATAATTGTTCACTGTAATCATTAATATCTTCAACATTTAACATCTCATATTTTTCATTTACATCTTCAAAATATTTGGCTATAAGAGCTTTGCTTATAATCTCACTACTCTTTTGTTCTGGTTTAAGATTTTTTCTGGTTAAGCGCCAGGGCCTTTCCGAATGAGTCATTCTTTCGAGTGTTTTAGCACTGTAACAGCCAAAATTATCAATAATACTATCTAAGAGTTCCTCTTCTGCTTCTGTAAGATTGATGTTTTCAAATACTAACTTTTCATCTTCTATTGGATTATAGCCAAAATCTCGATATTTAAAATATATATCTTTATATACCGGACCATGAACCCAGGCCTCACATTCATCATTAAATAAAAATTCATCATAGAATGTTTTATAGAATCCCTGACTATAATAAAGGAGCTTCTGCAGGGCTAAAGGTGTTACCTCACCCAATTCCTTAAGCAAATATTTAACCACGCTATCAATTTTCTTTTCTGTTTTTATCTCATCCTGCTGTAAATCTTTTATACTCTCCATTAGATTATCAAAGGCCTTCTCGGAAACTTTATCTTTATTCTCTACTGCCAGCTGCCTCATATAATTATAATCACTTTTTACTTTTTTTAATGTCTCAGAATAACTTTTTGAAGGTATATCTCCATCCAAATAACGGGTTAAAGTAGTTTCACCCCAGCCTAAAAGTAAAGATAATGGTCTTTTACCTGTGTTATACTGCTCTACTATCTCTTTTATCTCAGACACTTTAATTACTCCAGCTTTTTCTCTATATGCTGCATCTATTTTTTTTAGATTTTGATCATGTAGCTCAGGAATAAAAATTTCAGACTCACATTCATTACAATAAGCTCTTTTTGCTGTATATTCAAATTCCAGGCCGCGCACTTCTTTTTTCTCAACCAGCTCCTTAATTTGATACTCAACATCTTTTCTGCACTCAGGACAAAAAGTCCTCATTTTTCTCCCCCTCCTTTTTTGTTACTCAAATAAAAATGTAATTGATTTTTCTAATTCATGAAAAGAAATTATATATAAATAATCATTTCTTTCAATCAAATTAAATTTTATGTAAATATTAACCTCTTTATATTATCCGAAATAATTTAATCCTCTTTTTCTACAGAAAACATATAAAGTCTTATGAGAATATTCTTCTTTTTCATTATCAACAGCATAACAGAAATCTTTTGCCTCAAGATTATTTATTATAAATTAATCATACACCTATGATACATAAAAGTCAATAATAATGTATTAATTAATACATTTAATTTTGATTTTTTATCATTAGCTTTTGCTACTGGCATTTTTACAGCGCCAGCTATAAAAAACCTTCCCCACAGACTTATGAAATCACTCACCTCAGACAAACAAAAAACTCCCGCTAAAATTTCTAAATTTCAGCAGGAGCAGTCGTATAATGGTTTTTATTTTTCTAATTTAGTTACTCTTTTTTCTAAGTTCTTTTATATATTAAAATACCCAGAGATAATAATTAATATTATTCAATTTTATTTTCACCTAATAATTTATTAATGTTTAAAGGTGGAATAATGAGAGAAGATATATTAGAATTAGCTGTAATTGTAGATACTAAAGAACGTAAATAGGGAAATAAAATTGAGACAGAATTTAAATTAATCAATTCTTCTTTAATTTTTTCGTCTTTAGTAATAACATTAAAATATCCAGTGATTTTAATAAATAAAGAAAAAGGAAAATTATTTTCAATTGGATCTTCAAATATATTAATTTCTAAAGAAACAGAATATTTTTATCTTCAATTTCAAAAGAATCTAAATCTGTTTCCAGAGTAATCTCCTCTGATGAAGAAAGCCTAAAACCTGATTCTTCAGCAGCTTTAATTTTATAAGCTCCGGCATTATACATATTCTTTTCGAATTCCTCTATAGTTAAATTATCAAAGTGTTCTTCAATAGCTTTAATTCTTTCTTTAAAAGTACGCATAATTAATCACCACCTTATATTTCATATAAGTCTTTCTGATTATAATTATAATATACCGCAGGGTTTTTATCAATAAATAATAAATCTAATATCTCATAATAACTCAAAATTTTATTTATAAAATCAAATTCGTCAATTGAATTTACTATCTCACTATTTTTTATGCAGTACTGTTCTTGAGAGTTATAAGCTAACCGAATTTTAAATTTTTTTCTCGAATATCTATTTTCATCTCTAATGAAATTTGCTTTTACCAGATCAAAATCTCTTTTGTAATCCAGCTCATTAAACATATAATTCAACACTATTCCTTCAACTTTAGCCTGTCCCTCCATCTTATCACTATATTTTTGCTTTTCTGCGATTGCTTTCATAACTTTAATGAATTCTAGTTTATGTTTGCTATTATTTAAATTGAAAATCTTATTTTTAAGTATATTGACCTTTATAATAAGAACCTGATAATGTTTTTCCAGATATAGCTGATAAATATCAGGATAAACTTGATCTAAATATTTATCTTTAAAAAGTTCTCTTATCCACCAGTATGCCCAAAAATCATCTTCAAATAAATATATCCCATCTCCCAGCCAGTGTTTTTCACCAATTGAAGCTTCCATACTTTGATTTTTTACAAATTTCTGGCCTCTTTTTCTATTAGTACCATGATAAAGTTTTAGTTCTATATTTTTTTCTCCCATAGCATCACCTTTGTTCATGATAGTAAAAACCAACTTATTACCAATATTATACTGTAATTATTTGTAAATCGCAAGTTTTATTTTCTCTAACAACTTCTACATCATTTACCTTACTGGCTATACCAGAAATTTTTTAACCTTCACAGACAGGGACAAAATGGAAATTACTAAACCTCATAACCTTCAATCCCCTCAAGATTTACCTCATCATCATAGAGAAAAGCAACACTATATCGAGCTCTAGTTAAAGCTACATAAAATTTAGCTCTAGATTTTTTAACTTTTTTTATATCACCAGTCTTTAGAAACTTTTTTATCGGTTTATTGGGTAATATTAAAACCCTATCAAAGTTTAATCCTTTAGCCTGGCCAAAATTCATAGCTTTATCTCTAAATAATTTAGTTTTTCTGCTATATCTCAATATTTTAGGAGAAAATTCTCTAATATAATCTTCAACATTTTCTTTTTTTATGGTATAAATGCCATCATGTTCAGTTACTTCTTCGTTTAAAGAGTTTGTCTCTGGTAAATCAGGATAGAGCGAATCTGCCAAATCCTGAACCTCATCTATATAAATATAATCATAAATTTCTTCTAAACGTTTAATCACTAATCCCTCAGATTTATCATCACATTCACAAACAAAACCAGCTATTTTATCAGAATAAATAGCTCCCGAACTATTAAAATAATAATTCTCTATATCTGATTTAGAAGCATAAAAAGCAGACCTTTTATTTGCAAAATGAACAGTTTTTATCCGCTTATCATATAAAAAATTTTGATATGGTCTTGCGCAATCATTTAAAAGAAAGGAAAACCAGGTTTTAATAGTAAGATTTGCTGGAACTACATCATTTAATCTTATAAATTTATCTTTTATTTCAGATAAATTATCTCTAGTATAAGTCAATATTAAAATTTTGTCCTTATTCTTAATTGCCTCGTCAACCATCATTGTAGTTTTGCCCGACCCGGCTGAAGCTATAATAATTTCATCATCCAATTGCTATTTGTTGTATACTAAAATTACCGGGAATTGCAAAGTAGTATTCCCGGAAGTTGCAAACTAAAATTCCCTACTATTGCAGAATAAAAACAAGCACTTGTGAATGTCAAATAATATTTTACGCCTAAGATTTTCCAAAAATGGTTTCTCTATGAGTCAATCTGTAACTCTCTCCAGCTAATTTGATAATTTTGGGCTTGTTAACTATAAGGCATTAAATTAAAGCTTTAAAAAAACAAAAAATTTCACCTGCTACAGTGAGATTGATAATTAAACTAAATCTATTTTTAGTTTCCTATTCAAAGCCTTTGCTATTCTATTAACTGTCTCAATTCTTGGTTCGCTTTCACCATTTTCTATTCTAGATATTAC
>CAZYRX010000081.1:0-6021 GCA_964649895.1 uncultured Halanaerobium sp. | reverse complement strand
ATCCTTTCTCTGTCGGATCTGCCTTAAAAAAATCAAGTTTTGATAATTACTGGTTTCAGAGTGGAACTCCTTCATTTTTGGTTGAACTGATAAGAGAAAAGAATTTTGATGTTAGTAATTTGGAAAACATAGAAGTTGGCCGAGATGAAATTAAAGCTTATGACATAGAAAAACTTGAATTAATACCTCTTCTTTTCCAGACAGGATATTTAACAATTAAAGATATCGAAGATCAGATTATATACAGACTGGGTTATCCAAATTTAGAAGTTGAAAAAAGTTTTACCCTTAATCTCGCAAAATCTTTTAGCGAAAATAAAATTACAATACCCGTTATTCATCGTTTAAAGAAATCTTTTGCAAACAAAGATTTTGAAAAATTTAGTGAGCAAATGAAATCGATATTTGCCAATCTAGCAAATATAAATATACCTAAATCACTGCAGGATAGAGAACATTATTATCACAGCATCTTCTATTTAACCGGTGTACTGCTTTCAGATGATAATTTTAATGTATATTCAGAAATATTAACCTCAGAAGGCAGAATAGATATGCTTGTAGAAACAGAAGCTGACATTTTCATTGTTGAATTTAAGTGTAATCAAAGCGCTGAAAAAGCAATCAAACAGATCAAAGATAAAAACTATGCAGATAGGTTTAAACTTAAAAATAAAGAAATCATTTTAATCGGAATTAATTTTGATACAGAAAAAAGAAATATCAGTGGAATAGAAATTGAAGAGCCTGTTTAAAAACTATATCTTAACTATTCATCCAAAAACCCTCTGGCCAAAACCAGAGGGTTAATTAATTCAAATTATTTTTTATTTCATCCAGCTTTAGACTGCGGTTTGCTTGTTTCAATAATTATTTGGTGAGTATGCTCAATAAATTCATCTTCCAGCTCAAGTAATCTGCTTCTTCCACCTTTTAATTCCGCAATATCATTCAGAATTTTATCCATTTGAGCTTTCTGAATATCTTTGTTTTCTTCAAGAGCTCTCAAAATAATAGTATTCTCTCCAACTTGACTTTTCAGTCCATCAACATCATTTTTCAAATCTCTCATATCTGTCTTCATCACAGACATGTCTTCTTTTAGACCACTAACATCTGTCTTTAAGTTCGTTACATCTGCCTTCATCACAGACATATCTTCTGTTAGATTATTCACATCATGCTTTAAGCCAGATACATCTTTTTTAAGTACTGAAACATCTCCTTTTAATCCAGAAACATCCATTTTCAATACTGATACGTCCTGCTTAAGTCCTGATACGTCTTCTTTAAGCACTGAAATATCTTCTTTAATATCTGCTGTTTCTTCTCTCATAATCTGTCTGATGCTGTCCAAAAGTTGACTATCCAAAAAATTCACCACCCTGCTCCTATGTATTTCCATGAAGAACATCTAATAGCAGTTTTATTGCTTGATTTTACTTTTGTATATATTTCTTTATCTATTGATAATATTATATCAAATCAATATTTAAAGTTCAATAATAATTTACTTTTTTTTACAATTGGATATTGCAAATTGCTTTTAACGTTTTTTTAATTTTTTGCTATTTTAAAAAATAGGGAGACTACTCAAAAAATAGTTTGACAATTATGTTTTTTTAATATATTATGTATACAAGTTGTATATAACAGTCAAATTTAAAAGAAAGGAAAGAAAGATGAATTTTATACATGAAGAGAAACCTTTATATGAAAATTGGAGTTTAAAAGAAAAAGCATATCATATTATCAAAAATAAAATAATCAATTGTGAAATACCCCCAGGAGCTTCTTTAAATGAAAAAGAATTGAAAGATGAGATTGGAGCTAGTAGAACTCCTATTAGAGAAGCATTAAATAAATTAGAACAAGAAAATCTTATAAATATTAAAGCAAAAAGAGGAATATTTGTTAATGATATTACTATGAAAGATATTAGAGATATATTTATGATTAGAAAATTTATGGAACCATATATTATGAAATTATCAATCAAAAACATAAAAAAAGATGAACTGATCAAATATAAAAAGTTATTTGAAGAATTTTATACGGATAGAAAGGATGATATTTATTATACCAAATTAGATGCAAGATTTCATTACTTTTTAATAAAAGCATCTGATAATAAATATTTAATTAATATGATGCAGCAAATATTTATTCAAAATCATAGAATAAGAATCTTATCTGCTAAAAAAGATCACCGTTTAGAGGATAGTATTGAAGAACATTTAAATATAATAAATTTAATGTTAGATTCTAAAATAGAAAAAGCTGCTTCAAAAATGGAGGAACATCTCCAAAAGTCTTGGAAAGTCGCATCTCAATTGGGAAAAAATATGGATATAAATATATAAAATTTAAAAATTAATAAGATGATTCTACTGCGAAAAGTCTATTTTCTTAAATATTAGATTAAGGTTCATTATTTTAAAAATTAATTTTCAATTCTAGTGAATATGATCTAAAACTTTTCGCAGTACAATCATAAGACTTAAAAAGATATACCTTTAAAAAAATGAACAAACTAAGTAAAGAACTTTTTTTGCTTATTAATGTATACAAGATGTATATAACATAATAAAATCTTATCTAGAGTATAATATTTAAGAATATTTAATAGAAATAATAGAATTTATTTTCAAAAATGAAGATAGTAATACCTATAAATTATAAGGAGTGATAATTTTGAAAGTTGTGTCTATTCAAGGTCCAGGAGAAATTAAATTAGTTGATAAGCAAAAGCCAACACCAAAAAAGGGTGAAGCTCTTTTAAAAATTAAATATTGTGGTATTTGTGGCTCAGATATAGCAACTTATACTGGAAACCAACCTTTTGCCAGTTATCCTAGAATACCTGGTCACGAATTTTCTGCAGAAATAGCAGAAATAGAAGATAATGATTTAGGTTTAAAACAAGGCATGTTGGTAACAGCTAATCCATATTTTAACTGTGGAAAATGTTATCCTTGTTTGAATGGTAAAGTTAACTGTTGTGAGAGTAATGAAACTATGGGAGTCCAAAGAGATGGATCATTTTCTGAATACATAACTATGCCGATAGATAGAATAATTGATGGAAAAGGACTTTCAGCTAAAACTCTAGCATTAATTGAACCCTTCTCTATTGGCTATCATGCTGTTAATAGAGGTAATGTGCAAGAAGGAGATAATGTTTTAGTTATAGGAGCTGGGCCCATAGGAATCTTTGCAATGTTATCTGCAAAACTTGCTGGAGCTAAAGTTGCTGTTGCAGATATGTTAGAATCAAGACTAGAATTAGCTGAAGAAATGGGTGCAGATAATATAATTAATGTTTCAGATAAAAGTTTAACAAAAGAAATAAAAGAGTTAACTAATAATAATGGAGTTGATGTTTCTATAGAAGCTGTGGGAAATCCAGATGTATTTTTACAATGCATAGAAAATACATGTTTTGGTGGCAAAATAATATTAGTAGGTAATGGTAAAGATGAAGTTCAATTTAATCACTCCCTATTAATAAAAAAAGAACTGGATATTTATGGTTCGAGAAATAGTCTAAATGATTTTGAGCCACTAATAAATGAAGTTAAGGACAACAATTTAAACATTGAAAAAATAATCACCCACATTTATGATAAAGAAAATGTACTTCAGGCTTTTAAAGATTTAAATAATAATGATGGTAGTATGGCTAAAGTTCAAGTTGAATTCTAAAATGCTTATATTTCTTAAATATATAGGAGGAGAATAATGTCTAAAAATGATTTATCTATACTTAATCGCAAATATTTAGAAACAGAACTTTTAGGAACAGAGATTGCTGATTTTCCCAAAGAAATTCTAGAGTACCCCGAAAAAGTAGTTCAAATTGGTGAAGGTAATTTTTTAAGAGCCTTTGTTGATTGGATGCTGCATAAAATGAATAAAGAGGGTGTTTTTAAAGGTAGGGCTGTTGTTGTTCAACCGATTAAAAAAGGTAGGGTCTCTAATTTAAATGAACAGGATGGATTATACACTCTTTATTTAAGAGGAATTGAAAATGGTGAAGAAGTGAACAAAAAAGAAGTAATCACAGCTATCTCCCGTGGGATTGAGTCCTATAATCAATGGGATGAATATTTAAAATTAGCTGAAAATCCCGAGATAGAATTTGTGGTCTCAAATACTACCGAAGCTGGTATTGCCTATAATGAAAATGATAAATTAAGTGATAAACCACCCGAATCATACCCAGGCAAATTGACTGCATATTTATATAGAAGATATCAAACTTTTAATGGAGACCCTAATAAAGGTATGATTATAATTCCTGTAGAATTAATTGACCGAAATGGAGATAATTTAAAAAGTATTATTCTAAAGTTAGCAGAAGATTGGAATTTGGAAGCAGGATTTACTAAGTGGATTAAAGAATCAAATTATTTCTTAAACACACTTGTTGATCGTATTGTAACAGGTTATCCCTTTAATGAGGTTGATGAACTGGAAGCTGAACTGGGTTATCATGATCAGAATCTGGATACTGGAGAAATTTTTCATCTCTGGGTTATTGAAGGTGATGAAAATTTAAAAGAAAAACTGCCATTCCATAAAGCCGGTTTAAATGTGAAGTGGGTTAATGATTTATCACCATACCGGACAACCAAAGTTAGAATTTTAAATGGAGCTCATACTTCAACAGTTCCTGTCTCCTATTTGGCAGGTATTGACTTGGTAAGAGATGCAGTTAATGATAAGCTGGTGGGTGAATTTATTAAAAAAGCAGTATTTGAAGATATAATTCCTACCTTAAATGCAGATGAAGAAGAATTAGCAGATTTTGCTTCCAAGATTTTTGAACGTTTCAAAAATCCATATATCGACCATAAATGGCTTGATATTTCTTTAAATTCTACTTCTAAATTTAAAACAAGAGTATTACCTTCACTTGTCCAGCATATTGAAAAATATAATAAAGTTCCTGAGCATTTAAGTTTTGCTCTAGCAGCATTAATTCATTTCTATCACGGAACAGAACTAGAAGCAGGGAAACTCAAAGCTTTTAGAAATGGAAAAAAATATTTAATCAATGACGATAAAAAAGCTCTTCAGTTTTTTGCTGATCTTTGGAGCAGATTTGAAGCTGAAGATATAGATATTTCAGATTTAGCTGAAGATCTACTAGCTTACCAAAAATTCTGGGATAGAGACTTAAATCAGCTTCCCGGCTTAACAGATTCTTTAATTTCTAATATGAAAATGATAGAAAAAAAAGGAATGAAAGAAAGCTTAGAACATTTATTGGGTGATAAAAATGGGAAATAAGACTCTTACTATAAATTCTAAAGATAATGTTAGCGTTGCCCTAGAAATAATAAAAACAGAAAACGCTAAAATACCAGTGGGGCATAAAGTTGCCTTGAAAGAAATAAATAAAGGTGAAGCTGTTATAAAGTATGGTTATAAAATTGGTAAGGCAGTTAAGAACATAAAAAAAGGAGATTGGGTACACACTCATAATCTAAAGACTGACTTAGCAGGTAAAATAGAATATAAATATGAAGAAATTAATAAAATAGAGCCTAAAAATACATCTACTAAAACTTTTAGAGGATATTTAAGAGAGGATTCTAAAGTTGGCATTAGAAATGAAATTTGGATCATCCCACTTGTAGGATGTATAAATAAGTTAAGTGAATTTTATACTAAAAAAGCAAAAGAAAAACATATAGATAAAATCAATAATAATATTATTGATGGAATATATTCTTATCCTCATCCTTATGGCTGCTCACAATTAGGGGATGATTTGAAAAATACTCAAAAAATATTAGCATCATTGTCTAAACATCCAAATACAGGTGGAGTATTATTTTTAGGTCTTGGCTGCGAGAATAATCAAGTTGATAGTTTTAAGATGATACTAGGAGATTATAATAAAAATAAGATAAAATTTGTGGTGCTGCAGGAAGAAAAAAATGAAGAAAAAAAAGTAGATGAAAAACTATCAGAATTAATTGATTATGCTTCACAGTTTAAAAGGCAAGAAGT
>CAZYRX010000080.1:0-6464 GCA_964649895.1 uncultured Halanaerobium sp. | reverse complement strand
TATAGCATAAATATCTTTAGAATTTCTGGCCACCTCATTATTAAGATAATTGTAGACACTTTTAATCTCATTAATATCCGTTTTTAAAGCGGTCTGGCCCAGAGTTAAACGAATAGTCTGATCATAAATCATATCAAGTCTATCATCCATCTCATCAAGTATATCATCCATCTCATCAAGTCGGTCATCCAACTCATCAAATCGATCATCAACCCTGTCAAATCTTTTATCCATCCTATCCAGTCGGTCATCAACCTGATTAAATCTTTCATCTACACTGTCTAGTCGATCATCCACTTCGTTAAATCTTTCATCCAAACTGTCAATTCTGTGGTCAAGATGATTAAACTTATCGCTAAACTTATTATCCAGTTGATCAATACGGTTTAGAATCCTATCTAAAATTTCAGGTTCGGGCATTTTTCCTACCCTCCCATCTTCGTATTCTCCATATATCAATATTATATCTTAAAATTATGGGGATTAGCAAATAATTTCTATTAATTTTCCTTACCCAGACAACACTTCTTATATTTTTTACCACTGCCACAGGGACAGGGATCATTTCTGCCGACTTTTTCTTCTTTAACAACTGTACGCTCACCGACTGAGCCGTCCTGATCATTTTTCGGCAGCGGCTGCAGGTGCTTTCTCTCTTCCTCAAACAACTCCTCTGGAGTATGACCTTTGAGAATCCACATCCGGGTATTGTTATGCAGCTCATTCAGCTGACTTACAAATTCCTGAGTCTGTTTCTCATTCTTAAACTCATAGTCACTGGCAAAATCCTGCAGCATCGACATTGAACTAAAATCATTTTTTATATCCAGCTTCATTTCCCAGAGTATATCTTCAGCCTCAGCCTCTGAAATTGCAAAACCATTGATCAGCATTTTTTTGAATTTACGCTGCACAGAATTCAACTTTTCCTCTTCATTACGGCCGGCATACAGGATATCCATTTTTTGAGGTAAATAATAATCTACATTAGGTCTCATCTCAATTTCATCAATTATTTCTTCAGGGCTAATAACTCCCGGACAAAGATAATAATAACTGTAAAGTTCAATTTTATCAGTTGAGCGATATGTTTCATCTATTAACTTTCTCAAATAAAGATGATTTGCTACATTTTCAGTGTTATCATAATATTTTTCATAAAAATCATAAATTTGCCATCCTCCTAAGGCACCATAATAAACCAATAGGCCGCTAATGAAAGTTGTAATTTCTTTATTTTTCTTAAGATGCTCTTTAAACTCAGCTTCATTCATAATTTCCTCAATTTGTACTGCTATATCAGCCGGGATTCTTACTGTAGTTTCTTCCTCATTATCAATTAAGTCAAGAATACCCCGGTAGTAAAAATTATATAATGCAAATGAAGAAATATCTTTAAAAGTTACTTCTACTCTCTGCCCATTTTTTTGCTTTTCAATTATCCTCTCTAAAAAATCAACATTTTTAGGCAACTGATACTTAAACCAGTCTTTTAACTGAGCTTTTATCCGTTCAGCAAGAGCATCTATTAGTTTAGCCTTATTTAACTGGCTGATTCCACCAAACTGCCAGTACTGTCTGATTTCAGTTAGTTCATTTTTAGTTAAAGTCGATAGGAAATTTTTTAAATTCTGCTGCGGCATATTTTAGCCCCCCTGTTAAGTGGATTGTCAATCCTTTTTACAACAATTTTTTATCGAACATTAAATATCTATATTCAACAGGTGTTAGGTAATCTAACGACCCGTGGATTCTGTGGTTATTATACCAGTTAACATAGTCAAATAGCTCATATTCTAGCTCTTCAAAGCTGTTGAAGATTCTATCATAATCAAATTCAGTCTTAACTACTTTAAAGGCTGCTTCTGCCACTGCATAATCATATGGACAGCCTTTATTGCTTAAAGAACGCTCAATATCGAAGCTGTCTAAAATGTCATCGATAGCTTTATTCTTAAATTCATTACCTCTGTCAGTATGTAAAATATTAATCTGATCCAGTGGTCTTTTAATACTTTTAAAAGCCTCAGTTACTAATTCAGCATTTTTATTTTTCCCTGCTGCATAACCAATAAATTCACGGTTGAAGAGGTCAATTATCAGGCAGATATAGTTCCATTTACCTTTTACATTAACATAGGTTAGATCACTGACAACAACATCTAGAGCTTCTTCTTTATCAAATTCTCTGTTTACAACATTGGCTATTTTATCTTCATTACAGCTGGGAGAATGAACTTTGTATTGCTTTTTAGTGTAAGTGGAAACCAGATTATATTTTTTCATTATTTTACCTATTCTGCGCTTGGACACCTGGTAACCTTTTTTAGCTAATTTTCTTTTGATTTTCCTGGTTCCATAGTGATTCCTGCTTTTTCTGTGAATAGAAATTATTTCACTTTCCAGTTCAATATTAACCTGTTTTTTCTTAGGGGTATAATAGACCATACCCCTTGATATATTGAGTGCTCTGCACATGGCGCTGATACTGTATTTATCCCTATTTGCCTTGATAACTGCTATTTTCGTCCCATTATCAGCGCCGCTTGCTTTAAAATATCATTCTTCATTTTTAGCTGCTTGTTTTCTTTTTGTAATTTAATTAATTCTTTTTCTTTATCAGATCTATTATCTTTAGCGCTGAATGAACCTGAGTTATTATAGTCTTTTATCCATTTATGAAGTGTGGACCTTGCCATTCCATATTCATTGAGTATTTCAGTTTGATTTTTACCATTATTGGCCAGAGCAACAACTTTTCTTTTGATTTCTTCAGGATATTTAGTAGGCATGATATTTTCCTCCATTTTAGTTTGTTATTATCTTATTATATCATGTCCGAGAAAAAACTGTTTAATTAATTATACCCGATCCAAGTTAGCAAGCACTTCAGGTACGATTACCGTCCGCACTTCATATAATTTATCGATCCCGGCCATAAATTTAATATTTTCCCGTACTGTATCATTACTGCAGCCGGTTAAGCGCTGATGTTCAGCTGCCTTAAATGATTTGGCATCAATCATTGCCTTATCAAGATATTCCAGCAATTTATCTTTTTCCTCCAGCAGAATTGAGCCGTTGGTATCCAGAAAGGTAGTTAAACCCATCTTTTTTACCCGGGGAGAGCTGTCCCGCACACAGACTTCCAGATACTGACCACAGTCCACACACAGCTCCTCCTGCCAGGTAACACGACCAGCTGCAATTTCAAGCGCAGCAGTCGGACAGCCGGGCACACATTTCCCACAATTATTACATAAGTTTATAGTTTCTGGATTATGGCAGTAAAGACAGTCAAAATTACAGCCCTGAAAAAAGATAGCCGTTCTGTTACCCGGTCCATCAACCAAGCTGAAGGGAATTATCTTATTTACCAACGCTTCAGCTTTCGCTTCTGAATTCCGGCCTTTCTTTTTCTCTTCTGCCGCAGTCTGCTCTAGCTCTTCTCTCATCCTATCTGACCTTTCTTTGATCCAGATCCTGATTTTCCATTGTTTCTAGCCCCAGGGCAGTGGTATCTCTTAACACTCTCTCCCTTTTTAAGTTTTTCCATCTCCGAGCGTTTGACAAGATAACCGGTGATCCGAATCAGCTCACTGTCAGCAGTGTAAAAAGCAAAGATCCTGACTGTATCTTGCTTCTAAATCTTCTTGTTTCATAAAGTAATTTACCGCTTCTGCCATTCCGTAAAGACCAAACATGGCTGTATATCGATCCAGATTAAGCAGACCTTCTCTGACTAAGAAGTTAGATTCAAAAAATCCACTTTCCTCAACCACAAATCTAATTCTTTTATCCATAATAGAGGCCATAATCTCAACTGCCTCCGGTAATTTAGCCTGCAGAAACTCTTCCCGGTCTGCTGCACTTTCAGCCAGAGCCTTTAAATTTAATCTAACCAGGGTAAAGGCTGCCTCCACCAACAGGAAGGCCATTATAACAGCTGGCTTCCCCATAATTCAGCACCATAATCTTTAAGATAGCGCTGATGGTTGGCAAAGTATGTTTTGGAAGTCTCCAGTCCTGTATTTACCGCTTCCAGAGCAAAGACATCTGGAGTCAGTTCCTGATCATATTTTAAAGTTAAATTGGGAATCGGATTTTCCAGTTCTCGCTCTGCTTTTAAGATCAAGCGGCCGGTTTTAGTTGCTTCTGGCCCCAGATTGGCATGGACAAAAGAATCAGTTAGGGTTCTATCTATATGAGTTAAAAACATTTTGATTAAGGAAAGTGCCTGCTCCTCATCTTCGATGTATGGATTTAAAAGCCGGTCCAAATTTCCCAGATAAACAGGAAAGGTGGTAACAGAGGGGATATGTTTATAGAGAATTAAGAGATTATTTATGGCCTCGGCCAGATTTTGAGGTGGATCAAGTTCCAGAAACTCACTTCCCTGATCCATAAACTTATCAATATCAACCAAATTGTAGCGCGGCTTAAAGGGTGCATTTCCTTCTGCCAGATCACAGATAATATCTTTTTCCATAAAAGACTTTTCTTTTTCAGTTAAGCCCAGCACCTCAAGGCTGTTTTCAGCCTCTCTGGCCAGTGAAATCACTTTCTGGTACTGTTCCAATCCCTGGTCTTTTATAATTTTTAATATGTTTTTCTGCAGTTCATTCATTTATATTAACCTCCTCTATTTTTAACAAGTTCTTTAGCAGCAAAATAAGTTGAAAAATACCAGGAGCACTCCCTCCCGGTATCTAATGCAAAAATAAAAAAGACTTAATAAAAGGATAATACAATCTAAGTTAAATGACAAGGATTGTGAAAAGGTTCCTAAAATTTTAATCACCAATTTGCCAGCTCAAATTTCTGCTTAATCCTTCCAGTAATTTGAGCTCAGCCAGTTATTTCCGGTTTAAATTTCTACAAATAAAATTTATGAAAGCACTTATTTATAAAAAACTCTCACTTATTATAGTGAGAGTAGTAGTTTAACAATATTTATATTTGATTTTATATCAATTTTATAAATCTAGCATACTTATTATCTATTCTTTTTTCATCATGAATAGCTATAATTTCATTAATGGCATTTATAATTGGGGATGATATATCACTTCTAGAAGAAATAATTTCTTTAATCGAAGTAATTACCTTATTTTTATTTTGACTTATAATTAAATCAGTCCGAGTTAAATCTCTTTTTTCTCGATTTATTGCATCTTCTCTGATAAATTTTTCAACTTCAGGATTTCTCGCGCAAAAAAAGAAGAAACAGCCTCTTCTACTATAGAAAATTTATTCTTAACTTCAGCTGTTTCTATTAAATTACTTAAAGGAATTATAGTTGTTTTAATAACTCTTTACCTCTTTTCAGTTCCTGCATGGTTTTATCAAAATCATCTCTTTTTTTATTTAATTCAACACCACTTTTTTCGCGAGAAAGCTCTTTATTTATTTTCTTTATCATTTCTGGATCAGTAACTATAAATTTATCTTTTTCTAAAGAACTAGTAGCCATAAATATCATCTCCTTGAACTCTAGCTATTATTGTTTAATTAAATTATATTTCAATTATAGCAACTTTTCAATGTCCATTTCAAATTATTTCCATATAATTAAATAATAGAATTTTATCTCTCTTTTCTAATAATATCAGCTACATCAATATATTCATTAGGGATAATCAAGCCAGAGATTTTCATCATAATTTAAAAACTTATCTTTTTCCTCAAAAAGTTCTTCATCAAGCATAAATTCTTTCCATCTTTAAATGCATTAGAAATCTATCTTTATTATTAATCCTGGTTCTAACTTTTCATCTTCAATTGGGTTATAACCAAAATCTCGATATTTAAAATATATTTCTTTATAAACCGGGCCATATACCAAGGCTTCACAATCATTATCAAATAAAAAATCATCATAAAATGTTTTATAAAATCCCTGACTATAATATAGTAACTTCTGCAGAGCTAAAGGCGTTACTTCACCCAATTCTTTAAGCAGATATTTAATAACACTATCAATCTTATTTTCTGTTTTTAGATTATTATTCTGAAGTTTTTTTACAGCCTCTACCAAATCTTTATAAGCTTTAGTTGTAGCTTTAGATTTATTTTTTTCTGCCAATTGTCTCATATAACCATAATCATCTTTGACTTTTTTTAAAATCTCAGAATAACTTTTTGAAGGTATATCCCCATCCAAATACCGGGTAGCCATACTCACCTTCAATTAGATACTCATTATATCTACTCTCTGGAATTTTATTTTTTTTAGCTATCATTTCTTCAAGTCTTTTATTCAGTTTTTTAATAGTTTTACTGCTGAGATTATCTGAATTTTTTCCAGTAAAATTTTAACGTTAAATGCTTCTTTAATTTAAACTATGTTGCATAAAAAAATCCCGGCAGCTTAATTGCCACCAGGAGTAGCATTCAATTATTATATTTATTACTGCTTTAATGCTTCTTCTAATTCTTTTAAATCTTTAATCTTAGAAATTCTT
>CAZYRX010000079.1:2645-6517 GCA_964649895.1 uncultured Halanaerobium sp. | reverse complement strand
AAAGCCAGAGAAACCATTAAGCCGAGCAGCCCTCCTTTGATCAATCCTGGGCTGCCTGCTTCTATTTTTGTTAGACCAATTAAAACACCCATGATTAATCTATTGTACCAGAGCGCAAAAAGATAGAGTCCATTGCCTGCCAAACCCATTCTGACACTACCACCTATTATACAAATGATTCCCAATAGTGCTCCACTAATAATTGATACTTTCAGTTTTTTATTTAACATTTTAACCTCCCTATTATGTTATTCTAGATTATTTCTTTAATATTCGCTTATTCGCAGTTTTTTATTTTTTTAATCTAGAAAAATATCTACTTCTTTATTACATTAAATATATTTTATCAAATAATGAGTGTTATTTCTATTTTCCTGAACAATTTTAAAAAAATATCAAAAATTAATTGTACTCTATTATATTTGCCAATTATATGCAATCCTAACAAAAGAGAAGGATATTGCTATATAAGAAGTTATAACTGGTCAGAATTGAAAAGCTTCTTAGTGTTGACTTTAAACATATATTATCTTATAATTATTATAAGTTATTCTTATATCATTTAAATATATAAATTGTAACAAGGTAAAGTATTATTTTGCTGAAAAAAGGGGAGCATACACTGCTGAGAGGATAATCTATCGACCCATTGACCTGATTCTGTTAATTCAGACGGAGGAAAATAATTAATTTTTAAAGAAGAACATTTCCCTTCTAATTGTACATATTTGCACAATTTAGAAGGCTTTTTTATTCTATAAAATTACAAACAGAACTGTAAATCCATTTAGATTAATAATTAAATAAGATAGCTGATGCCCTAGAAAACAGAGAAGCAAGTATCGAAATCCAGGCTGAAATTAAAATAAAAACTAGAAATAATATAAAGAAAATAAATTACTCATTATTTAAAAAAATAATTTAACGTTTTTAAAACAAGGAGTGGTAAAATGATTTATCTAAATAAAGCTGAAATGAATGACCTTACAGAAATCAATGGTATTGGATATGGAAAAGCTTTTAATATCATAAAATATAGAAAAGAAAACAATGGTTTCGAAAGTCTAGAAGAACTGAAAGAAGTTAAAGGTATAGCTGACCAGACATATAAAATGATCAAATCAGAACTAACATTAAAAAACAGTCAATCGGACGAAGAAAAAGTGAGAATTACTGTGAATACTAGAGAACTTGATATTGAAAACCCAAGTGAAATACATCTGGTTGGAGAAATGAATGATTGGAATCCAGAAGACAAGAGCTACAATTTGAAAGAGGATGAAAAGGGAATTTGGAGCAATACTTTTGATTTGGAAGCAGGAATAGAATATAAGATTATGTATGATTCAACAGATTGGGCAGATGAGAAGTATATCGGGGATAATGGAGCTAATTTTGTAGTTTAATCTCAATTTAAAAGCAGTTATTTCTGCAGATTTATGGATAATATTCGCTGCAGCTAGAAAATTAAAGCATTCGATGTTATCTTCTCGTAAAATTCCAATTATTACAATTAGCATAGAAAAGGAGAATTTCATTTGTTCACTAATTATATAATATAACAACATAATAATTTATTTATCTCCACAAGATCTTGTCATTAAATCGAGATTTAAAACGAAGGGGGCTAAATATAATGAAAAGAACATTAGCATTAATCTTAGCTGGTGGAAGAGGAAGCAGACTTGATATATTGTCAGCACATCGTGCCAAGCCAAGTGTACCCTTTGCTGGTAAGTACAGGCTTATAGACTTTGCGTTGAGCAACTGCGTAAATTCCGAAATCTTTAATGTTGGAGTTCTAACTCAATACCTTCCCCACTCTCTTAATCGACACATCGGTATTGGAAAACCCTGGGATCTCGATCGCAAAAATGGTGGAGTAACAATATTACAGCCCTTTAAAGGCAAACCAGGTAATACAGACTGGTATGAAGGGACAGCTCATGCAATCTATAAAAATATCAGTTTTATTAAAAGTAAAAATCCAGATGAGGTTATTGTTTTATCAGGTGACCACGTTTATGAGATGGATTACAGTAAAATGATAGAATATCACCGTAACAAAGGAGCAGATTTAACAATAGCAGCTCAACCGGTAGATTATCAAGATGCCAGCCGTTATGGTATTTTAGATCATCAAGATGATATGAGAATAACTAATTTTTTAGAAAAACCCGAAAACCCACCAAGTAATTTAGCTTCAATGGGGATCTACGTATTTAAAACCGAAAAACTGCTTGAAGTATTGAAGAATAGCTGCAGTGATTCAAATTCCGATTTTGGCCACCATATTATTCCACCAATGATAGAAAACGATGAAGTTTATCTTTATAGATATGAAGACTACTGGAGAGATGTTGGAACACTTGAATCATACTGGCAGGCTAATCTGGATCTCGCAAAATCTGTACCTGTGTTAAATCTATACTGTGAAAAATGGAAACTGCACACCCGCAGTGAAGAAAAACCTCCCGCAAAATTTGGAAGATATGGGGAAGCAACCTGTAGTTTGATTTCAAATGGAGCGATAATAAATGGTAAAGTAGAAAATTCAGTTATCAGTCCAGGGGTCTATATTGAAAAAGGGGCTGTTGTTAAAAATTCTATAATATTTAATGACACCATTATTCACCATGACTCGGTAATTGATCAAGCCATTATTGATAAAGAAGTAGAAATCAAAGAAAACTGCAAGATCGGTTGGGGAGATGATTATAGAGCAAATTTGGATGAGCCAGATCTTCTAGAAAGTGGTTTAAACATCATCGCAAAAAGGGCTTCTATTCCCGCAGACACGACTATGGGAAGAAACTGCAGAGTATATTCTTATGTAAGAGAAGATGATTTTCAGGATAAAAACATTCCCAGCGGCAGTACAATTACCTCAGAAATTGGTGAAAAAGTTACCACAGGTGATGAAGAACATATCGAAGTATTAAATCTATAATTTATTTTTTTAGCATATTCTTCTCTTTTATTTTGCGGATAAGAAATTATTATTGGTTCACCACCAATTCTTTCCTGAAAGTATAAATAGTCTGCTGTCCAGCCTTCTTCAAGACTTAATTTGTCAAAGATATTAAAATAATGATTAATCTTAAATTTTGAATCTGTCTTTTTATTTTTTACATCATAAAGTTTTGGAGCTGTTTTTTGATAAGACTTTAATCTTTTAATCAAGAATTGAAACTTTTCTGCTCTGCTCATTGTCATAATAATAATCTCCTTTTTTGAAAGTTCAATCGTATCTTTCTCATAAAAGAATATGCAAAAATCTTCTCATCCCGGTTTTACCCGAATCGGTATTTCTTTCAATTAAAGTCAAGATATTATTTAAGTATAATTGGTCTAATTTTAAATTTTGGTTAAGCTGAAAATTCTAATTCATATCACCACATTTATTAAACTATAACTATTCTTCCATATTAATTGTCAAAACATAAAATTCATTGTTATTTTTATCCCTGGATTTTATGATGCTGATTTTAGCTGGTGGATACTTTTCTGCATCATCTAGATCTTTAATCCCATTGTCACTTAAGTATTTAATCAACTCTTCTTTACTGAAGTCTTCTAATTCCTGCACTGAAAAATAATACGATAAAAATGCATATTCAGATTCTGCCCAGAAGTCACCTTTAACCATTCTACCGTCATCAAGCTCAAAATAGTCAATCTTTATTGAATGAGAATCATCAAAAGCATTATTATCATTGCTTTTGTCTTCATACTTATAATAATCCATCAGTTACTCCTCTCTTAATCAAGCAGGTACACTTAGTTCTGAGTCAGTTCTCTGCTGGCCCATCTTTAATAAACTTTCACATATTTTCTTAAAAATCATAATGACATCTTTCCAGTAAAATCAT
>CAZYRX010000079.1:0-2545 GCA_964649895.1 uncultured Halanaerobium sp. | reverse complement strand
TATTATTTTCCATAAGCATCATTACCCTCTATATCTTCAATTCTCTTAGTTCTGAAATACCTTTATCAGCCAGTTCAATTATATACTCTTTTGCATCATCATATTCAGGATCTTTCATTTTATTTAATGTTTCTAGAGCTTCTTCAAACTTTCCTAATTCTCTGAGCAGTTCTCCTTTTAGCATGAGATGATCATCATTTTCTTCATCTAATATATCCAGTAATTTATTTAACAGTATAGGCATCCTTTTTTCTATATTTTGCGGTATTTCTACCTGTTCATCACTGCGATAATAGTCATTATACTTCCACCAAATTTGCCTCAATAAATAGAAAGTGTCTTCATCATTTGCAACTTCCATTATTTCCAAAGCTTCAATATACTGTTCTAAAGTCAATTCTTCTAAAAGTTCTACCTCAGGGTATTCATTAACATCAGGTGGAACCTTATCAATTAACTCTGCGTCTTCAACCCAAAAGTAATTTCCGCATTCTACACAAAAAGCAACAACAACACTATCTGGGAGCATTGGGGCTTCACGTTTTCCATCAGTCCAAAAAGTAGCACCAAAAGTATTACCTGACATTAGTGTCCTCTGTCTAAATTGATTCTGACAGTATGGACATTGAATTATCCTATCTGGCCCTGGAAGCATAAAAATCATCTCCTTGTATCAGTTTTGAAGAAATTTTACTTCTTCTAATGATATTATATCAGGCTGTTGTGACAACATAGTGTCAGAGCAGAAAAATTATTTAATAAATATTTAGAATTCAATTTCGGAACACAAATATTTAATTCGCATAAAGAACTGCATAATCATATTCACCTATAAATATTACTAGAGCTGTTTTATCTATTGTATATCCTTCAAATTTTCTTCTTAAATCCCTATCAAATTCGACCTGATCCCAACTTGATGTCAAAATTATTGTCAATTCATTTCTTTTACAGTTCAACCAATAATCTGTGACTTCATTTTTGATCATTTTATAAAACCCAGTCTGTGTTTTCCATCTACCTTCGGCCTTTACTAGACAAACTTTTTGACATTCCCCCTTTTTCTGACTTGGTATCATATTATATCTACCAAATATTTTTTTAATATTTTCACCTAAAATATTAACAGCCTCTGAGGTCCGTTCTTTACTATTTTTAATACCTTGAATATTTAAATTTGAATAAAAATCATCTAAACTGCTGAAAACCGAGTAAAGATATTCTGCATGAGTTTCGTCCTTTTTAGAAATTTTATCTAGAATTTTTTTAGTGATATTATTCATGTTTTCCAATCCTCCTTTTTGATTTTTTATTTAATTGCATCATGAAATTCTCTCATTGATATTGTATACCACCCAGAATTCTTTTCTGTTTTTACAAAATAATAGTTACTATTTTTATTATTCTTCTCTATAAGATTTATGTCAATATCAAAAAAATTATTTACATATTGTTTATAATTTTTATCATTTTTGAAATTAAAATTCAAATGTTTCATACATGCCCATCTCTCTTCAATTGAATGAAAATAAAAAACTATAGAAATTTCATTATTTTCCTCAGCATATTTCTTCAAGTTTATTAATGATTTAATTATTTTATTCTTTACCTTATCAAAATAATTTTTCCTATGATTCTGAAAACCATCAAAAATATGTACCCAGTTTCCAGGAAGTGATTCTCTAATTAATTTTTCTATATCTTTTTTATAACTAAATAAACTCGGATTATGCGCTTTTAATTCAATATTTGCTACACGACTAATTTTTCTTTTCTCTTTTGATATTAGTTCTGAATATAAACTTATATCAATATTTGCTGATCTTGCACTTTCACCTTTCTGTTTATAGCTTTTATTTGTAGGAGTTTCAATTGAATAAAAATAATTTAATCTATCTAAAATATTACAAAAAATAATTTTAGCTTCTTGTTCAGATAACCTTGCAACTTTTTTAATTCTTTTATAAGGTAAAATTAAATTTGGTGACAGTTCATTTACTTCTTCTCCTATATTTTTCAAATGCCATAAATCATATGATAGTCTTTTATTAATCTCAAATAAATCAGATATTATTGACATGAAAGCCCCTCCAAATTATAGTTCTTTAATATTAATCATCGAAAAGCTCAGTAACAGCTAATTTAAAATCTTTATACCCTCTAGGTCTTTTAAGCTTTCAACTAATGATTCATAATACCATTTTTGTTTGTCTCTACCAGCATTAAATTTCTGCCAAAAAATGTCTTCATTTTCAGTCTTTAAATCTCTCAACATACTCCTTACATTACTTAATTTATCTGCACATGCTATTGCTTTTACCTTGAATCTAGCTTCATCTTTTAAAAACTCAATTGTATGTGTTTTTCTAACTTTCCAGCTTTTATTATCTCTGTTTTCTAATTTTTCTGAAGCACCAAGCACCAATTCTAATATTTCTTTTCCAAATTCAGCTTTAATATTTTCTTCAATAACCTCAGTATCTTCTAGTAAATCATGAAGCATTCCTGCCGCTATAACATCTTCCGTAAAGGAGTTTTCCTGCAG
>CAZYRX010000078.1:0-6591 GCA_964649895.1 uncultured Halanaerobium sp. | reverse complement strand
CACCCGCGAAAAATCGGCGGACCAATACTTAAATGAAAAAGTTGCTTGAAAAGGTTTGAAGTTATGTTTATAATACAGGAAACCATCAAATTTTAACAATCAGAGGGACATCCCCTTCTTAGCTTCTGGGTTATAAAAATATATATATCATCAGGAGTTTTGTAATTCAAGTTCTGATGAAATCTTTCTGTGTTATAAAATTTAAAGATTTTTAACTATTGCTGGAGGTTTTATGAGTTCTAAAAAAATTGAACCAATTTTTATATTAGGTTCAGCAAGAAATGGAACAACTTGGTTCTCTAATGTTATAGCTGGTAGCAAAAAAATTACTGCAGTTGAAAGTAAATTACATTGGGGAATTCTAGAAAACAATATTTATAAGTATAAAAAATATTGGGGAAACCTTAGTAGTCTGGATAAATATATAAAATTTGTTGAACTCTACACTTCAGGTGATTATTTCAACTTAGCAAAAGGAAACAAACAAGATCTTTATATTAAAAAAAAAAACAATTTTTATAAAATTTATCTTGATTTGATGGATAAATATGCGGAAAATAATTTATCAAAATACTGGCTAACTAAATTAGATCCTGAATTTTATTTAGATAATAAAGAATTTCGGAAATTTAAAAAATTATTAGAATCAAGATACTCAAAAGTACATTTTTTTTCAATAAAAAGGAATTTAGATGATGTCGTAAATTCGACGATTGGAATGGAATACAAGCAAAATTCTATAAGAAATAGCTATTTAGGAAAATATATAATTATGCTTTTAAGTGTATCTAGAAATGTAATTCATTATAAAAAAATTCAAAAAATTATAAATGCGGAAAAAGGTCTTTTATTTAAATATGATTATTTTAAATCAAATCCTCACGAAGTCCTAAATTTAATTTTTAAAAAATTAGAAGCACCTAAGCCCAAAGAAATTAATAGATTTAAACCTAATTCCAGTTTTATAAATAAAAAAGAAATTTCAAAAAAAATATACACATACGATCGAATAATAATAAAATTTTTATTTTTTTTCTTTTCTTATTGCCCTATTTCTGCATTTTTATTACTAAAAATCAAAATATATTTTTCTAGTAATTTTTTCCCAGAATTTTATAGAATTAAAAAGGTTACATATTTTCGAGAATTCTTTTTTAAAGAATTAAAAAAAAATAAAGAATATGGTTTAATAGAAATTATAAAGGATATTGATAAATAATATTAATAAAATTAGACGGCTGTGAAAAATCATACATCTTGTGATATGATTATCATAACAAAAGAAAAATCAAAGCTATGAAACCCCTTTTCGTGGACCGTCTAATTATTATATTAGGATGATTTTTTTGTACATAGCATTTTTTTAAAAAAATATCTATTGTTCATTTATATTCAACTGAGCGGTAATTTTTTCCCAAAAAAAGTAAGCTAAAATATGAATAAACAATAAGTCAGAAAAATTATTAGAAACTATCTGAAGAAACTTGTCACTTTTTTATTCTTTATATTTATAAAACTTTCGAATCTATCTGTTTGATATAATAAAAATTTAAGTAATTAATTGATAAATGAATAACAAAAAAATATTATTAATTGGCCCTTTGCCTCCACCAAATGGAGGTGCTAGAGTATCATTTAGGCTTTTCTATGACTACTTAAAATCAAATAAAGTTGAATTTATTCATTATGATTTACCTGTAAGAAATCAGAGAAATAGTTCAACGCCTGGTAATATTAATTTTTTTGAAACTGCCAAAAGAGTTTTATTATTACTTAAAGATCTGCATAAATCGAGCGCATTAATTTTTTTTGGATGGAAGAACCTTATAAAATTTGGAATATTTATTATTCCAATATTCCACGTTTTTAGAAAACCTTGCTATTTAAGATTTTTTGGAGGGCATCCTTTTCTAGAGTTAAAGAAGTCTATTTTTTTTTTAAGAATATTATCCCCTTTGTTTTTATCGCTGTGTAAAAAAATTGTTGTTCAAACAAATATAGGAAAAAAGGAATTCCCTAAATTCCTTCAAAATAAAATAGCTGTCATACCCGGATACCGATGTATTAATAATCTACAAATAACGGAAAAAAAAATACCAAGTAACAAAATACGCTTTGCATTTATGGGTGAACTAATTAAAGAAAAGGGAATTAATGATTTGATAGAAGCATTTATTTCAATTACTAAAAATGGTAACGAACAAGCCTTAGAACTTCATATATATGGCAGCGACCCAAACAATGTAGCAAATTCCTTTTACAAATTTAGTGATAAAATTTTTTATCACGGGTATTTAGCTAATAATATATTAAGAAATGAGCTTATACTAAATGATATTTTAATTTTCCCAAGCAAGCTTTATTCCGAGGGGCATCCGGGAGCAATAGTTGAAGCTTTAATAAGCAATATCCCTGTTATCTGTTCAAATTTACCCGGACCTATGGAAATAGTAAAAGACGAAATTAACGGACTCGTTTTTGATTTAAATAAAAATGGTGATTTAAAATTAAAAATGGAAACAATTATATTTAACCCCAAATTACTAGAAAAATTAAAAAATAATACATTAGAAAGCCGTAAACTTTTTGATAAAACTAAAGTTCTTCCCAAGTTAGCTTATGAACTTGGGATTAAAGGTATAAAAATATGTGTGGATTAACAGGTATTATCTCATTTGACAAACAAATAAATGAAAATGCTCTAGTCTCAATGACTCGGACTATTACACATCGAGGTCCAGATGCAGAAGGTTTCTGGGTAAGCAATAATTACAAAATAGGTTTTGGCCATCGCAGACTTTCTATTATTGATATTTCAGAAACCGCAAATCAGCCAATGGTAGATAGATATAAGAGAGCTGTAATAGCATTTAATGGAGAAATATATAATTACAAAGATTTATTTAAAGAACTTAAACATAAATATAATGTAAATTTCCAAACAGACCATTCGGATACTGAAGTATTATTACAGGGTTATCTAACATGGGGCTTAGAAAAGCTCTTAAAAAAGCTTAATGGAATGTTTGCTTTTGTAATATATGATATAAATCTACAAAAAGTTTTCTTAGTAAGAGACCGAATTGGAATTAAACCTCTATATTACTCTGAATCAAAGAATGGATTTATATTTTCATCTGAAATAAAAGCAATTTTAAAACATCCCTGCATAACAGCAAACCTTGATATAGAAAACTTTTACCATCACCTAACTTTTCGTTCTTTACCTGCTCCTAAAACATTATTTAAAAAAATTTCTAAACTTAGACCTGCAGAATTCATTGAAGTTAACCTTAAACGCAAAAAGATTATAAAAAATAAATACTGGCATCCTTTAATGAGTCACTACAGTTTTAATTCTATAAAAGATGCCAAAGAAGAGCTTAACAGGTTAATACATTCTTCGATGGATTATAGGATGCATGCAGATGTTCCAGTAGGTATTTTTCTTTCTGGAGGTATTGATTCAGCCTATCTTTTAAAATTAGCGAAAGAGAGAGTAATTGATCTTAATTCTTATACGGTAAATTATCCAGAATATGAAAAATATAATGAGAACATTATTGCCAAACAATTGGCTGAAGAAAGTAATGCATGTTATAATGAAGTACCACTTACAGATGAATTATATTTCAATGCTCTCCTTAATGTTAGTTATTTTCAAGATGAACCTATTGCAGCACCTGTATGTACTTCTGTTTATTTCCTTTCAAAAAAAGCAAGAGAGACAGCTGTACCTGTTGTCGTGGGAGGAGAAGGTAGTGATGAAATTTTCTTTGGATACGAAAAATGGATAAAATATAGAAATTTACAATATGTCTGTGACAAATTGCCGAATATATTTAATAATGTAATAGGAAAAACGTTGAACTGTTTTATAAAAAACAGCTTCTCCCCTTATAAAGAAATCTCAGCTCGAATAAAAAATAATTTGCCTATTTTTTGGAGTGGTGCTATGGATTTTGGAGAAGCTGGTAAAAAATCAATCCTTTCGAATTATATTTTGAATAAGGTTAATAATAACTCCTATGAAACAATAATTGCTCCTTTGTATAAGGAATTCCTTAATTACAGAAATTATACTGATATTAGTGGTTGGATGAATTATACTGATATTATGTTTCGTTTACCTGAGCTAATGTTAATGCGCCTTGATAAAATGGGAATGGCATTTTCTATCGAAGGTCGTGTACCCTATTTAGACCATAGAATTATTGAACTGGTTATGAGTCTACCTTCTGAATGGAGGCTTAATCGAGGTAAAGAAACCAAAGCTATACTAAAAGCTACAATGACTGATAAGCTTTCAAAAGAATTTATATATAAAAAGAAGCGAGGATTTCAAGCTCCTGTAAAAGAGTGGAAAAACAATAAAATAGGACAAAAACTTAAGTCTCTATTAATTTCTTTTGCTAATAAAACTGAAATTTTTAATATTAAAGCGCTAGAGGAATTATTAAATCAGAAAAATGATCGTTATTATTTCAGTCTATTGAATTTTATGTGTTGGTATAATATTTTCATAGAACGCGTGAATAACGAGTTAGATGTTTCTTCGTTCAAGTAATAAATTGCTATTTTAATGAATTCGAATAATCTACATTACTTTTTGTTTAAATTGCAAGTTTTGTTATTACCTAAACTTTTAAAAAGACTACTAAGAAGAAATCTATTTAAAATAACAATATCTAAACATATTAAAATAATTTTATTTAAAAAAAAAATTATTATTATCAATAATAACCGCAAGGTGTTTATAAAAATAAATAAAGGCTCAAAACCTCTTAAGGATGGAATAACGTTATATGATAAAAATTTATATTATGGAGATTATTGGGGTAACAAATATAGGATTCCTGTTTTCATTTACAAAGTTAATTTAGAAAAGTTTGAAAAAGAATTATTTTTTGTATTTAAAAAAATAAGACATATTCACTTTGTCCAGCACGATAAATATAATCCAGGTTATTTACTTGTAGGAACAGGCGATAAAGATACAGAATGTGGTATTTATAAAATAAATATTAAAAACAAAAAAACAAAAACAATAGGTGAAGGCAGTCAGCAATTTAGAGCTGTAAGTATAATACAAGCAAAGAAATATTTATTTTGGGGTTCAGATAATCCTAATGGGAAAAACTATATTTATATTTACGATAAAACCAAAAGAAATGTAAGACCTGTTAAAGAAATAGAAGGACCCGCATACTATTCGACTGTAGATAAAAATGGATATTATTATATTGCCACGACGATTGAAAACAGAAAGAAACATAAAGCAATTATATATAAATCACAAGATGATGGTTGTACCTGGCAAGAATTTAAAAAATTTAAAAAAGATTTTTGGCACTGTAAATATTTTGGTTACGGATTTATAGAGTTTTTTAAAGAAGAAAATAAATATGAAAAATTATCATATAAATTGCATGGTTTAAAAAGAGAATGATATCATGGAGAAATTCCAACCAATTTTTATTGTAGGCGTTGGCCGTTCAGGTACGTCTCTTTTGCAAAGTATGTTAAATGCTCACAGTAAAATTGCATTTCCGCCAGAAACTCACTTTATTAGAAACTATATAAAAAAAAAATCTTCTTTCAGAAAAGAAATAAAAAATATTATTAATGATAAATATTTAAAAAATTTAAATCTAAATATTGAAGAAACTATACTATCTGCAAGAAATTTTGTAGACTTCTATACTAACCTCTTAAAAGATTTTGCTAAATCCTGTAATAAAGATTATGTGGGGGATAAAGATCCTAAAAATATTGAAAACATAAAACAAATTAACAAATTTTTTCCAAATGCAATTATTGTAAATATCTATAGAGACCCCAGAGCAGTCATCGCGTCAAGAATAAAAGCAGTATGGTCCCAAAATAAACCTCTCTGGCAGCATTTACTTGCATATAAAGCACAATTTAACTATTTGATTAATAATAAAAATCATTTTAAAAATTATATTGAAATTAAGTTTGAAGAGCTAATAATTAATCCTGAAAAAGAACTGTCAAAAATACTATCACTTTTAGATTTAAAATTTGAAAACAATATGTTAAGTTTTTATGAAAAATCTAATGACGTTGTCTTTGGTAAAGAATATCAATGGAAAAAAAATCTATTTAAACCTGTAATGATTAAAAATATTGATAAATGGCAAAGTGAATTATCCCCACAATTAATTAAAAAAATTGAAAAAACCTTATATCCTGAAATGAAAAAAAAGAAATACATTTTTAACAATAAATCTATTATATCATCTTTTTTTTACAGTATTATTGCAAAAATTTATATTTTAGGAAAATGTAATTAATGAATTAAGTTGTGAAGCTCAATAAATATTGGAAGCGTCCCATTAAACTTATTCAGGCTATTGATTATTTATATCATAATAAAAATGTTTGTATTGAAATGGGTAAAAATGCACGAAAAGCATTTGAAACAAAATATACTCCCAAAATTATTACACAAAAATACTATAACTTAATCAGAAAAGAGGTCTTAACTGTTTAATAATCTAATCAGCTCACAGTATAATGAGCCCTAAAATTCGGACAACTTGCTAAGGATAAATTTTCTTTTATAAT
>CAZYRX010000077.1:0-6914 GCA_964649895.1 uncultured Halanaerobium sp. | reverse complement strand
TTATTTTTTCTGCATCATCTGCTGCGATTATAGTTTCTAACCTATATTCAGAAACTTCATTAATTTCATTTTTATTACCAGTATGTGGATTCGCATCAGCAAGAGGCATAAATGTCCCTTTCCCTTTTATAGAAAAACCACTGTGGCTGTATTTGCCTATATGTCCAGCTCCACTTTTATACAAAATTTCTTTTAAAGCATCAAGAGCATCTTCTGGAACAAAAACCACCAATTTATAATAATTTTTTACATCAGTAGTTTCCAATTTACCAATTTTGGTTAAGTTTAATTTTTCAGCTAAATAATCATTTAAACCACCTTCTGCAATATCTAAATTTGTATGAGCAGAAAATAATGTTATATTATTTTTAATCAATTCCATAATGAGGCGGCCACTTTCACTCTGTGAATTAATAGATTGAATCCCTTTAAAAATCAAAGGATGATGAGTAATAATCAATTGGCAATCATATAATTTAGCTTCTTCTATAATATCTTTATTTAAATCGAGCGCAATCAATACATTTTTTACTTGCTGATTTGTATCACCAACCTGAACCCCAACATTATCCCAATCTTCTGCAAGATTTTTAGGGGCTATCTCACCCATCATTTCTAGAATCTGATCAATTTTTATCATCTTCAACCTCCTTTTGAAATCTTGGTCTACCAATTATAATTTTATACACAAAAATAAAAACCCTGTTCTTTAAGAACAGGGTTTAATTACTGGTGGGCCCACCAGGATTCGAACCTGGGACTAACCGGTTATGAGCCGGTTGCTCTGACCAGCTGAGCTATGGGCCCTCTCAAAATTCTTTTATTTGCGACGACAAGAATAATTATATGATAAAGTTGTGCTTAGGTCAAGAGTTTTTTTTAATTATTTTAAGATAATATAGATAATAAAATAATGATAACTTTAAATAACTTTATTTTACGTAATTTTACTCTATTATTCTAAATAATCCTTAAGTTTTTTACTGCGGCTTGGATGACGTAGTTTGCGAAGCGCTTTTGCTTCTATTTGTCTAATTCTCTCTCTTGTAACACCAAACTCTTTACCGACTTCCTCTAGTGTTCTTGGTCGTCCATCTTCTATACCAAAACGTAGTTCTAAAACACGTTTTTCTCTTTCAGTTAAAGTATCAAGTACTCCATCAAGCTGTTCTTTTAAGAGAATATAAGAAGCAGCAGATGCTGGTGCAGGAGAATCTTCATCTTCTATAAAATCACCAAGGTGACTGTCTTCTTCCTCACCAATAGGTGTTTCTAAAGAAACGGGTTCTTGAGCAATTTTCATTATTTCTCTAACTTTTTCTGCGGAAATATCCATTTCTTCACCAATTTCTTCTGCTTTTGGCTCTCGGCCTTTTTCCTGTAAAAGCTGTCGTGAAACCCTAATTAATTTATTAATAGTTTCCACCATATGCACAGGCACACGAATAGTTCTAGCCTGGTCAGCAATTGAGCGAGTTATTGCCTGTCTGATCCACCAGGTTGCATAAGTACTAAATTTATAACCTTTAGTATAGTCAAACTTTTCTACAGCTTTCATCAAGCCCATATTTCCTTCTTGAATTAAATCAAGAAAAAGCATTCCACGCCCAACATATTTTTTAGCAATACTGACTACAAGGCGCAAATTAGCTTCAACAAGCTGTTGTTTGGCCCATTCATCACCCTGTTCCATTCTTTTTGCTAATTCAACCTCTTCATCAGCAGTTAATAGATCAACTTTACCTATCTCTTTTAAATACATTCGGACTGGATCATCAATTCCGACACCTTTTGGTACGCTAAGGTCAAGACCACCCTCTTCTTCCTCTTCCTCTTCCTGTTGTTCAATTTTTTCATTTACAATATCTATATTAAGCTCATTAAAGATATCATAAATTTTTTCTATATCTTGAGAGTCAAGGTCAATGTCCTCAAGAGCATCCATTATCTCCTCATATGTCAATTCGCCCTCTTCTTTGCCACGGCTAACTAATTCTTTTACTTCATCTATTCTTGCAGGACTTATATCTTTTTCAGCCACTTTAGTCCCTCCTCTCACTATTATAATTCATTTTATAAAAAGTTAATAACATTTTATTTAATTTGTCTAAACTTAATTCCTTATCAGATAAAAGATTACAAATTTTTGTTTTATTTTCAGATACTCTTTGTGAACTCAAATAATCAGCAAGTTTTAAAATTTTTTCTTCTGATAAACCTTTCTTTTGCTTGACAATAATCTCTGACCAATAAGACAATAATTCGTCACCTAATTGTTCTTTTATATTCTCAATTTTAACAGAGCCACTTATAATTTTTCCTTGAAAAAGCAAAGCAGCTAACTGAGCTGTTCTTCCGCTAAAATCTTTTTCTGTGATTTTGTCAGCTATTTTTTCTCTTAAACTGGGATTATTAATAAAGTAAGCTAAAATTTGCTCCTCTATTTTTTGATGATAAGAAAGCTGAGCATATAAATTTTTAGGTTGACTATTCTTTTTTTCTATATTGAATTTGGAATTCCTTCTTTTATTTTCTTTTGCTTTTTTCTTGACTTCCACTGACAGAACTTCCTGACTAAAATCAGTTTTATCAGCAGCTCTTTCTATATATATTTCTCTTTTCAAATCGCTATTTATATCCGAAATCAAATCAATAATAGATTTGAGAACTTTTATTCGTATTCCTGGATCATCTAAATTTTTATCCTTAATAATCATATTAATCTTATAATCTACCAAACTAGAAGCATTATCCATATGATTTTTGAAAGCTTCTTTTCCCTTATTAATCAAGATCTGATCAGGATCACTTCCAACAGGGAGCTCAATTACCTTAACATCAATACCAGCTTCACTTAATATTTCTAGCCCTCTTAAAGTTGCTTTGTTTCCTGCAGTATCAGCATCATAAGCAATAAAAGCATTTTCTGCATAACGTTTAATCAAGCGAGCCTGCTCTTCTGTAAAAGAAGTCCCTAGTGAAGCTATAGAATTTTCAAATCCATATTTATGAGCCTGGATAACATCAGTATATCCTTCCATGATAATACATGTGCCGGTTTTTCTTATTTCTTCTTTAGCAAGATGCATCCCATAAAGATTTTTCTTTTTACTAAATATAGGGGTTTCTGGAGAATTTAAATATTTAGGACCATAATCTGATTGGTCATCTAAAATTCTTCCCCCAAAAGCAATAACTTCACCTCTATTATTAAATATAGGAAAAATAACTCTGTTTCTAAATTTATCATAATAAGAATTATTTTTTCCTTCTGTTATCAAACCTGCTTTATAAATTAAGTCAATACTATAATCTCTTTTTTGTAAAAAACTCATCAACATCTGCCACTCATCAGCGGCATATCCAATTTGGAATTTTTTTATGTCTTCTTCGGTAAAATTTCTTTCCTTCAAATAATCAAGTGCCTTTTTTGCCATGTTTTTTTCCAATAATAAATAATTAAAAAATTTAGCTGCAAGTTTGTTTAATGCAAATAATTTTTCTCTTTCTTTGTATCTCCTTTTCTGATGATCGTTTAAATCTGGCAATTCTATATTTGACCTTTCTGCAAGAAGTTTTATAGATTCAGAAAAAGTGATATTTTCTATTTCCATTACAAAATTAATTACATCACCGCCTGCTCCACAGCCAAAACAATGATAAAAATGATTATCAGGATTAACAAAAAAAGAAGGAGTTTTTTCATTATGAAAAGGACATAAGCCTTTATACCTATCACCAGATCTTTTGAGTTCTAAATAATCAGAAACAAGGTCTACCATATCAACACTATTTTTCAATTCTTCTATAAATTCGTCTGAATATCTGGTCAATTTATCCACCCTGACCTTTAATTAATACTTCTCTTGTAAATATATTTCTCTAAAAAAATGATTTATCCTGCAATAAAAAATTTTATATTTTCTTCTAATTTAAATTATTCGTTTTTAGTAAAATTATTTCTTTTTTATATTTAAATATTTTTATCAAACCATGGTTTTGGTATAAATAATTCCTCACCCAAATTAATGGCATAACGGTCTGTCATTCCAGCAATGTAATCTATAACAGCCTGCTGACTGTTTTTTTCAAATTCTAAATATTCTTCTGGAATATAATCAATATTTTCCATAAAAAAATTATATAAGTGTTTAAGAAGCCTATTAGCTTTTGCAACTTCTTCTTTACCCTTAGAACCTATATATACTTTCTCAAATAAAAAATTTCTAAGTTGAGAAGTTGCTTTTTTTATTTTAGAAGAGCGTTTTATTTCATTCTGCTGCCAGCTCTCTTCAACAATATCTCTAACCATTCTATCTATTCTTTCAGAATGGGTAGCCCCTAAAATTTTTATGGCATTTTTAGGAAGTTCTTCAGCCAAAATAATATTAGCCCTTAGAGCATCATCAATATCGTGATTAATATAAGCTATCCGGTCAGCAATTCTAACTATTTGTCCTTCTAATGTAAAGGGAATATTATCACCAGTATGGTTTAATATTCCGTCTCTTACCTCCATAGTAAGATTTAGACCTCTTTTTCCACTACTTCTCTTTTCAATATAATCAATAACTCTAAGACTGTGTTCATTATGTTTAAAGCTTTTCCCAGTTATTTCGGTTAAAGATTTCTCTCCTGCATGCCCAAAAGGTGTATGGCCAAGATCATGCCCAAGTGCAATTGCTTCTACAAGGTCTTCATTCAATTTTAGTGCTCGTGCAGCTGTTCTAGCAATTTGAGATACCTCGAGAGTATGTGTTAATCTTGTTCTGTAGTGATCACCCTCTGGTGCAATAAAAACCTGGGTTTTATGCTTAAGCCTTCTAAAAGCCTTAGAGTGCAAAATCCTATCTCTATCATGCTGAAAAGCAGTTCTAATATCACAGGCTTTTTCTTTTTTTGTTCTACCTCTACTCTCAGAACTTAAAGAGGCAGCTGGTGACAGCTGCTCTCTCTCTAATTTTTCCTGTTCTATTCTTCCAAACATATAATCATCTCCTACTCATTAAAATAGGAAAGAACTTCAACTGCTGTTTCTTCTATGGTTTTATCTGTTACATCAATTACTGGACACCCAATTTCATCCATTATAGAATCTGCATAATCAAATTCTTCTTTTATTCTTTCTTTTGCAGCATATGTCGCATCATCACCTAAACCCATTTTCTTTAATCTTTCTATACGAATATTATTAAGTTTTTTGGGATCAATTGTTAATCCTACAATTTTATCATCTTTATTTTCTAAAATAGCTGGATTTACATCAACCTCTGGGACAAGTGGAATGTTAGCAGTTTTATAACCTAAATAAGATAAATGAATAGAAAGTGGTGTTTTAGAAGTTCTAGATACTCCAACTAAAACAATATCAGCTTCTTCTATTCCCTTTGATTCATTTAAGTCATCAAATTTTAAAGTAAACTCCATAGCTTCTATTCTTTTGAAATATGCTTCATCTAATTTATATTTCAAGGCAAATATTTCTTTGGGTTCTTCACCAAGTCTTTCTGTTAAAATATTTATTGGTTTTGTCATCATATCAACATATTCTAGTCCTTTTGCTTCAGCTGTTTCGACTAAATGTTCTCTCATCGATTGTTTTACAAAAGTGAAAACAATAATGGCATTTTCTTCTTCAGCTTTTTCCAAAATTTCATCAATCTTATCATTAGAACGTACAAATGGAAAATTCTTTTTCTCAACAACACAATCGGGGTACTGTCCGGAAGCAGATTCAACTAAGTTCTTAGCAGTTTTTCCTGTACAATCAGATATTACATAAAACATAGTTTGTTGGTCAGTCATTTTTTACCCCCTTGCATAATTTGCTAATCAAGTGCTATCTCTTCAATATCAAAAACATCTGTCATTAGTTCGGAGATTTCAGCAAGTAATGAAAGTCTGTTGTCCTTTAATTCTTCATCATCCACCATTACCATGACATTATCTAAAAAACTATCTATGTTTTCTTTTAAATCAACCAACAAATAAAAACCTTTTTGATAATCTTTTTTAGCAAAAGAACTTTCTATTTCTGGTTGAATTACTTTAAAGTCTTTATATAGTTCTTTTTCTTCATCCTCCTGTAATAATCCTGCATCTATTTTTATTTTAGAGTCTAATTTTTCACTAATATTTTTTGCTCTTACTAAACCTCTAAGCAGAGCAATAAACAATTCTGGATTTGAGGATCTGAATTCCATTAATTTTTCAGCTCTTTTATAAATATCAACTAAATCACTATCATTAACATCTATCACAGCATTTATAATATCATAGCGAATATTTAAATCTGAAAGCAGATTTTCTAATCGCTGTTTAATAAATTCCTTTAGTTGATCTGCCCTTTTATCTTTATCTTCTGGATTAATCTTAATAACTGACATACTTTGTTCAATCAATTCTTCAATGTCTAATATTATATTTTTAGAAAGAATAATTCTTACCAGTCCAGTTGCCTGTCTTCTTAAAGCAAAAGGATCTTGAGAGCCAGTTGGTATATTAGAAAGCAAAAAATGACTGCTTAAATTAAAAATCTTTTCTGCCATTGACAAAATTATCCCTGCATCCGTTTCAGGTAAACTGTCCCCTGCATAACGAGGTAAATAATGTTCAAATATTGCTTCTGCAGTTTCCTTGTTCTCACCTTCAAGCAGAGCATATTCTCTTCCCATAATCCCCTGCAAATTAGCAAATTCATTTACCATTTCAGTAGCCAAATCATTTTTGCAGAGTTCAGCCGCTCTAACCGCTTTTTCTTTTTTGTTATGATCATAATCAATTAAATCAGCCAAGATAGCAGTGATTTTTTGCAATTTTTGTACTTTCTCATATACACTACCTAATTCTTGTTGAAATACTATATTTTTAATATCTTCACTTCTATTTAAAAAACCATATTTCTGATCTTCAGC
>CAZYRX010000076.1:0-7474 GCA_964649895.1 uncultured Halanaerobium sp. | reverse complement strand
CTCCAACTGCTCTGATGGTTGGAAGTGGAATTGGAGCTGAAAATGGAGTTCTAATACGTAAAGGTGAGGCAATCCAGACTATGAAGGATGTCCACACAATCGTTTTTGATAAAACTGGAACCATTACCAAGGGTAAACCCGAGGTAACTGATATAACTGCAGCCTCAAATAGCAGTGAACAGAAATTACTGCAGCTTGCTGCAAGTGTTGAAGCAGGTTCTGAGCATCCTCTGGGAGAGGCAATAGTTCGAAAAGCTAAGGACAGAAATATTGAAATAATAGAAATTAAAAATTTCAATTCTGTGACCGGTAAAGGTGTTAAAGCAGAAGTTGAAGATAAAGAAGTACTCGTTGGAAGTAGAAAATTAATGAAATCAGCTGGAATAGATACCTCTAATTTTGAAGATGAATTACAGAGGCTGGAAAATGAAGCGAAAACTGCAATGTTGGCTGCAGCTGATGGTAAGATGCTGGGAATAGTTGCTGTAGCAGATGCTTTAAAAGAAGATTCGGTTCAGGCAATTGCTGAACTTAAAAAACTGGGCTTAGAAATAGCAATGATAACAGGTGATAACCTGCGCACAGCCGAAGCAATAGCCAAAGATGTTGGAATTGACCATGTAGTCGCTGAAGTTATGCCAGATGGCAAGGTAGATAAGGTAAAAGAACTTCAGTCTGAATTTGGAGTGATTGCTATGGTTGGTGATGGAATAAATGATGCACCAGCTTTAACTCAAGCGAATGTTGGAATAGCAATTGGGACTGGTACAGATATTGCAATTGAATCATCTGATATTACCCTTGTTCGAGGAGATTTATCTTCTGTAATTACAGCAGTTAAACTTTCACGGGCAACTTTTAGGAAAATTAAGCAAAACTTATTCTGGGCCTTTTTCTACAATTTGATCGCTATTCCAATTGCTATATTAGGACTGCTTCATCCGGTAATTGCTGAGATGGCAATGGCTACAAGTTCAATTAGTGTAGTTACAAATGCCAATTTATTAAGACGCGAAAATGTACAGGCAGGTTATAAAGAAGCTTAAAATCCAATTGTTTGGAACTAACGATAATAGAATGGAGGGGTTTTATGAATTCTTTATGTGATCTAGATAGAAAAGAGTTAATAACTCGTTTAAGAAGAATAGAAGGGCAGGTTCGTGGACTGCAGAGAATGGTTGATAACGAAAAATATTGTGTAGATATTTTACATCAGATTAATGCAGTTCAGGGTGGATTGAAAAAAGTAGGTCTTAAAATTTTGGATAAACATGTACATGGCTGTGTACAAAGAGCAGTTAAAAATGAAGAGGGCGATGAAATTATTGATGAATTAATGGAAGTTCTGGCCAAATTTACTGATTAAATTAACATTTTATAGTAAATTATATGTGTTGTTAATGAATTTATTTCCAATGTGGAGGAGGTTATTATGAGTATTAATAAAAAAGATAGGGCTAAAGGAGCTCTGATGGGAGCTTTTATTGGTGAGGCGCTAGGAGTCGGACCACACTGGTATTATGATTTAGAAGAAATGAGAGAAGAATATGGTGAATGGATAGATGATTATACAGAGCCGAAATCTGACAGATATCATGGTGGCTTAAAGGCTGGAGAAATATCACAGGCTGGAATTTTATTAAAGATGATGACAGAAAATTTAATAGAAAATGATGGCTATGACCAGAACTCTTTTTGTAAAATGATGGATGAAGAATTTCTGCCACAAATATCAGGAAAAGCAATGGATGGTCCAGGTGGATACACCAGTCAGTCGATGCGTCATCTCTGGAGGACACGTGTAAAACAGGGTTTGGACTGGGATAAAGCTGCAGGTAATGCTGATACCACAGAAGCTATTGAAAGAAATATTGCTCAAGCTATTTATTATGCAGATGATCTAAAAAAATTGAGTCTAAACATTACTAAAAATACTGCCTTAACTCAGTCTGATAATTTAATTGGTTCATTAACTGTTGCATTTAGCTCAGTACTTGCACTATTAGTTCAGGGAGAAAACCTTGATTCAGCTATTTCAGCTAGATTGATGAAAGCAGTTGATAAAGGTGAACTGCCTTTTCATAAAGTGACAAGTGATAATTTGAACCCACCTCAAAAAGATAAGCAGTTTGAAGAAGCTGATCTCTATGGAGAAGGGATATTCGCTTCTCCAGATGCCTTGCTTTCACCTTCTTATATGGCAAGAGCGGTAGAAGATGAAAGTATAGTTATTGAACCAGCCTGGAAGGTTTCTATTGTTTATGGGATGCCCTGTGCTATTTATCATATGCTTCCAGCAGTATATTATTTATCGGCAAGATTTAAAGATGATTTTGAATCAGGAGTACTGCATGCTTTAAATGGTGGTGGTCAAAACCAGGTAAGAACTATGCTTACAGGGGCATTAATTGGGGCTCAGGTTGGATTTTCTGAAATTCCGAAAAGATTTATTGAAGGTCTCAAGCAAAAAGATGAATTACTGGGATTAACTGAAGATTTAGTAAAGCATTTTAAAAATAATAAAATTGAATAATTTTTAAATAAAACCCGGAATATCAAATCTTAGATGTACCGGGTTTTATTATTTCATTCAAATTTCTATCACATTTTAATTTTATAATATATATAAAGTGAAGTTTGACATATGTAATCCTGAGTGCTATACTATGAATAAGATACCTGTAGGGGGTATATTAATTTAATCTTAATTCACAGACTCAATGTTTATCCTGAGGAGGGAAAAAAATGAAAAAATATTTAATTATAAGCTTAATAATATTAACAGTTTTAAGTGTAGGAGGTAGTTTTGCTTTAGCTCAGCCTGGACGAGATCACATGGGGTTTGGCCCAGGAGGAGCAATGGTTCTAATTGAAAGTGAATATGAATTTTTGACTAAAATGATACCACATCATGAAGAAGCAGTGGATAATGCAAAAATTTTAAGAGATAATACTAATCGAGATCAAATGAAAGAATTTGCTAATAATATTATAGAAACCCAAAGTAATGAAATTGAAGAAATGGAGAAATATTTAGCTGAATGGTATCCGAATAGAACAAATGATTATGAGTACCAGCCGATGATGAGAAATTATGATGAACTTGAAGCAGAAGAATTAGATCAAGCATTTTTAGAAGATATGATTTTTCATCATATGGAAGCAGTTATGATGTCACAGCAGCTTATTATGGGAGGTCTGGATGAGCATGAAGAGGTATATCTTCTTGCCAGAAGTATTAGAGATAGTCAGCGTCAGGAAATTTTTATGATGAGAGACTGGCTTTCAAGCTGGTATTAATAAAGATGCAAATAAAAGATGTAAATATATTTAAAAAACTGGGGTGATATTTATGATGGGTTTTGGACCAGGTATGATGGGTGGAGGTTTTTCAATAATATTCTGGATAATAATTATTGGAGCAGTATATTATTTTTTTAAAGAATATAATAGAAATAATCACCACCATAATGATTACGGACCCAGAGATTACAGACATAAAGACCATCATCATGATGACCGAAATAAATTTGAGAATAGAAGCGAATTTGTTCAAAACAAAAATAAAGATAGTTCAGTAGAAATAGCAAGAGAGCGTTATGCTAAAGGTGAAATTACAAAAGAAGAATTAGAGGAAATCCTTGACAATTTAAACAATTGATTATAATGATAATTGACATTTGCGAATTTAAAGAGGAAAAATCATGAGTAATTCAGGAATTATGAAAATAGTAGAGCTTAATCATCCTCAGAGAAGCTTCATTTTTATTTAGTAATGAAGCTTTTCTGGGGTTTTCTTTTGCCAATATAAAATATAACATAAAAAATACTTGACAAATATAATGTTATAACATATAATTTAATCATAAAATATAACGTTATAAAGGAGTGTTAAAATTGAAGAAAGAAATGGAAGAAAAACGGAAAGGCTTTGCTGCTCATTTGATCTCTTATATTATGGTTTGTCTAATTACATTTACTGTTGATAGTTTAACGTCACCTGGTTTTTACTGGTTTTACTGGCCGATATTAGGGATGGGTATAAGTGTTGTTATTCACTGGTTTGTAGAATTTGGTTATTACAGTATTTTCAAAATAAATAATTGACTTATGAAAATTAAGAAGTAAAACTATTGGCTTTAATTTAGGATAGGAGGTATGATAGAATGAAAAAGATTATTTCTACTTTCTGGTGGCCAATCATGGGATTGGCTTCACCGGTTTTAATTCCTTTTTTATTAAAGAAAAATTATTCTTATCAGAAGAATGTTTCAAAGGCTGAGAAATTGAACAAAATGAGAATAGATAATGCAGAGTCATTTCCTATTCCAGAAGTTGAGTCACTTAAACTAACAACTTTAGTTGAGTGGAAGCAAAAAGATGGGTTTTTTGGAGATGCTGGGGTATCCTATCTTTTAAATACTAATCTTGGATCTATGTTATTTGATATTGGCCATGGAGCAGATAATCAAACTCTTCTAAAGAATATAGAGAGACTAAATCTTGACTTAAATGATATTGATGCGCTGACTATTTCGCATCTACACAAAGATCACATGGGTGGTTTAAAAGCAGCAAGAGATAAAATTGTCAGACTTCCAGAACAGCTTATGCCAGCTGAATTAAAAACATGTTATCTGCCTGATAGTGCTGGAACCGAAGGGTTTAAAACCAATTTAGTTGATAGTCCCACAATTTTAGAATCTGGAATTGCAAGCACTGGACCTCTGGCAAGGAGTTTGTTTTTTCTTGGATTTACAGAAGAACAGGCATTAATTATTAATATTAAGGACAAAGGTCTGGCAATAATTACAGGTTGTGGTCATCCTACTATAAAAACTATTTTAAAGATGGTTAAGAAAATTAGTGATCAAACGATTTATGCAATTGGAGGAGGCTTACATTTCCCCTTAACTGAAGGCAGAGGTAGTAAGTTTGGTTTTGAACTGCAGCAGGTATTTGGGACGGGAAAAGCTCCCTGGGATAAAATAACAAAGAAAGATTTAGAAGAGACAATAGAGACAATTAATAATTGTGGAGCAAAGAAAGTCTTTCTCTCCGCTCATGATTCCTGTGATTTTTCTTTAAGTTATTTGAAAGAGAATTTGAAGGCTGAAACAGAGATTTTAAAAGCAGGAGAAAGTTATCATATTTAATTTTAATAGTGGCTTATAATATATATTATTTATTTGAGGTGGGTTAAGATGGCAGTTAATATAAGGAATAAGGACAGTGTTACCGGGATTGTTTTATTTATATTTAATTTATTACAGGAATATAAGCACAGGTCAGCAAAGATTGAACAGGGTGATTTGATCAGTTATTTAGAAGCTTTTGGAAAAAGTGAAAGTTCAATCAGGATGGGCCTCTCTAGAATGTCAAGGTCAAATGTAATAAATAGATTAAAAAAAGGTAGTGAGATTTACTATACCCTTGATAAAGAGGGTGAAGAATATATAGATATTTGGAGAAGGGGACTAAAATATTTCAAGTTAAAATACCAGAAGAGGCAGAATAGTAATTGGAATTTTGACTGGGACTTCTATATATTTAAGGGATTTAGAAAGACTGATTCTCAAAATGCAGATTTAGTTGAGATTATGAATGAGATAGGATATGCTGAGTTTGAGTCAAATGTTTGGATTTCTTCTTATAATATGGGTTGTATTTTGGATCCTATTCTGGATGATAAGGGGATATCATATCTTAATATGAATACTGAGGTTAATGCTAAAATAGATATAGCTGATTTTTTGAGAGAAGTATTTAAATTACAAAATTTGAAAGAAGAATATGCAGAATTAATATCCATGATAAAAGTAAATAATGAGCAAATAAAAAAGAATAATCTGAACACTTTAGAATTATTACCACTGCTTGGATATACAGGCTGGAAATTTTATTCGATTATTACAAGGGATCCTTTTTTACCTTTGCCGTTATTAGATGATTGGATTGGTGACAGAGCTGTAATGTTATTTGTAGATTTTAGAAAAAGTTTATTTACTGAGATAACAAATGACATATTTGATAAAGATTATAATACTTAGGAGTAGATATTGATGGACTATTTTATATTCAAAAAATATATTTTTTGATTTATTTCTAATATCAGGTAGGAGAAATAAATTATGTATAGAAATAATATATAAGTGAAAAAAATAACATATAAAATGAGTTATTAAAAAATTTAAAAATAAGGAGTAATCAATATGAGTTATGAAAATCTTAGAGAATTTATTGAAGTGCTTGCTGAAAATGATGAATTGATTAGAATCAAAGCTGAAGTTGATTCTGATCTAGAAATCACTGAAATAGCTGACAGGATGATCAAAAATGATGGCCCAGCACTGCTTTTTGAAAATGTTAAGAATTCCGAGATGCCTGTTTTAATTAATGCTTTTGGATCCTATAAAAGGATGGAGCTGGCCCTGGATGTAGAAAATTTAAATAAAATTGGTGGTAGAATAGAAACTTATCTGAATACCCCGGTTCCAGAAAATTTTATTGACAAACTAAAAACTCTGCCGCTTTTAAAAGAGTTAAGTGATTTTTTTCCTGTGACAGTAAAAAGTGCTCCTTGTCAAGAGGTTATAAAAAAAGATGTTGATCTATCAGAGCTTCCTGTTTTAAAGTGTTGGCCAGAAGACGGAGGCAGGTTTTTTACTCTGCCCCTTGTTTTCACAAAAAATATAAAGACTGGTCAGCAGAATATGGGAATGTATAGAATGCAGGTTTATGATAAAAACACTACGGGAATGCACTGGCATATTCACAAAGATGGTGCAGCTAATTATAGAGATTATTTAAATGAGAATAAAAAAATGGAAGTTGCAGTTGCAATTGGAGCTGATCCGGCAACTATCTATTCTTCAACAGCACCGCTTCCTACTCAGATTGATGAGATGCTATTTTCAGGATTTTTAAGAAAAAAACCTGTTGAAATGGTCAAGTGTAAAACAGTAGATTTAAAAGTTCCTGCAAATGCTGAAATTATTCTTGAAGGTTATGTTAATCCAGAAGAATTAAGGAAAGAGGGTCCTTTTGGAGATCATACAGGATACTATTCTTTAGCAGATAAATATCCGGTTTTTCATATTGAAACAATTACCCACCGCAAAGATCCAGTTTATAATGCAACAATTGTTGGCAAACCTCCCATGGAAGATTGTTTTATTGCAAAGGCAACAGAGCGTATTTTCCTTCCTCTTCTAAAGATGACTCTGCCGGAGGTTGTGGATATGAATTTGCCTTTGGAAGGTGTTTTCCACAATTGTGCTGTCATATCTATTGATAAAAGTTATCCCGGTCATGCAAAAAAAGTAATGCATGCTCTCTGGGGAATGGGGCAGATGATGTATACTAAGATGATTATTATATTGGATAAAGATGTTGATGTTCAGAATTTGTCAATGGTTGCCTGGAAGGTATTTAATAATATTGATGCTGGTAGAGATGTTGTAATAGTGGAAGG
>CAZYRX010000075.1:0-7536 GCA_964649895.1 uncultured Halanaerobium sp. | reverse complement strand
ATGTTAACATGTGGTTTGGTTCTTTCAAATTTTTGTTTTGCCATCTTTTTCTTCCCCCTTAAATAATTAACTTGTTTTTATCTAGAGATCCGGATAATAATCCATAAAAAAGGCCTGTCGGCAGCAGGCCGTATACTAACTTATTTAAATAATCATTTATGTTAAAATTAGAAGATTAAATATTATTTTTTTCCAAAAATACCTCTAATTTTCTCTTAACTCTCTGTAAGGCATTATCTACTGATTTTACATGTTTACCTAAAGCCTCTGCAATATTTTGATATGATTTACCGTCAAGATATTCCTGTAATACATCAAATTCAAGATCACTTAACATAGAAGATATTTCAGATTCTATCAAATCATAAGTTTCGTTGCTTATAAATAATGCTTCTGGATTAGATAATTTTCCTCCTTTAAGTACATCAAGAAGAGTCCGGTCAGATTCTTCATCATAAATTGGTTTGTTTAATGAAACATAAGTATTTAATGGTTGATGTTTTTGTCGAGTTGCTGCCTTAATAGCAGTAATAATCTGTCGAGTAATACATAATTCTGCAAAAGCTCTAAAAGATGCTAGTCTTTCTATTTTATAGTCCCGTACTGCTTTATAAAGACCAATCATACCCTCTTGGACAATATCTTCTCTATCTGCTCCTACTAAAAAATATGATCTTGATTTAGCTAAAACAAAATTTTTATATCTCTTGATCAAGGTTTCTTGAGCTTCCATATCACCCTGGTGGACAAGCTCAACAAGTTCATCATCGGTCATCTGTTTGTACTCTTCAACACTTATGTCATCAAAGTCAAATTCATGAGCATTCATCTTCAACCAGAATCCCCTCCCTTATCCATTACATTACTATTATACTTGCTAAAAAAACTTTCGTCAAGAATTATCTTAACGACTCTGTCTTAAAACTTCATAGATAATTACTGCAGCTGCAACTGAAGCATTTAAAGAACCTAATTGGCCTTCCATAGGGATCTTAACAAGGAAATCACAATTTTCTTTTACCAGCCTTCTCAAACCACTACCTTCACTACCAATTACTAGACCTATAGAACTACTAAAATCTGCATCAAAGTGTTCTTTTTCTGCATCTGCATCAGCTCCTACAATCCAATAATATGCTTCTTTTAAATCTTTTATTGCATAGTTTATATTTGAAACTTTAACTAAGGGAATATGTTCTGCAGCTCCAGAAGACGATTTTAATACAACTGGAGTTATGTCTACTGATCTTCTATCTTGATATATTACAGCATCTGCACCTGCAGCATAAGCAGTTCTTATGATAGCTCCAAAATTATGAGGATCTTTGATCTCATCTAATATTATCACCAAAGAATCTCCTTCTTTTTCCTCTTTGATTTTTATAATATCATTTAAATCATAATTTTTTAATGGGTCTGCTTCTGCTATTATACCCTGATGTGAATGTGAACGAGCTGATTCAGTTAACTTTTTAGCTGACATTTTGGTAATAGGTATATGCTTTTTTTCTGCAGCACAAATAATATCTTCAATAATTTTTGCGTTAGTATTCTCTTGAATATAAATACGGTGTATTTTTCTGTCTGCCTGAAGTGCTTCCCAAACAGGATTTCTTCCTTCAATTCTAGGCATTATTTATCAGTCCTCTTGTCGATATTTTTGTATTTTTCCTTTATCTCATTTATTCTACCACACGTATATTCGCCTTCAGGACAAACTCCTTTAGAAACACAAGGAGGGCCAGCATTTTCAAAGATTACCGGAGCAATTTTTTTTACTTGGACTAACATTTGATCCGCAATCTCACGAATTTCCCATTGGGCTCTTTCACAACAGCGAAGATCAAAAAAATGATGGAGAGATCTTGCATTAAAAGAAACCATAAGATTTGTTTTTACAGTTGGGAGTGCAAATCTTGCATCTTCTGCAGGAATACCTTCCTCGAGCAGACTGTTATACATTTTTTTTCCTGCTTCCATCCAATCCTTAAAATCTGCTGCTGCCTTCTTGTTTTCTGAAATTCTGGGGGGCATAATATAATTAAAATCATCCTCTTTTACATAACGCTGAGAGCGCTGACTGTAAGAAGCCCCAATTCTATGCCTAACCAGCTGATGACTTGTCACTCTGCTGCAGACAATATGAAAATAAAAATAGCTGTGCTCTAGAGTTGATAGATGACCCATCCCTACTACTTTTCTTACCAAATTATTCATGTCTTCTTGGCTCATTTTTGATTCCAGTTCTTCTGCTCCATCTTTGGAATAACAAAGTCTAGCAGCAAGTGCAACATTCTTTTCTGGATTTTCTGTATGATCAATCAATTTTGCAGTTGGTTTTACTTCCATCTTAATTCTCCTCTTTTTGAATAATCTGCCATTCTGTCCCTCTAGGAGTATCTTTAACTTCAATACCTATCTCCATTAATTTATCTCGAATAAGATCAGCTTTTTCCCAATCTTTATTTTTTCTAGCATCTTCTCTCAAATTTATGAGTAAATCTATTAATTGAGGAACAATATCATCATTTTTAAGTTCAGACTTTTCTATAGAAAATTCAAGACCAAGAATCTCTGCTAATTCAAGAAAAATTTCTTCTGCTTCTTCTAAAATAGAAAAATTCTTCTCATTTAAGGTGAAGTCACTGCTGTTAATATAGCTATTAATATACCCGGCAAAATCATGCAAAATACCTATGCCTTCAGCAGTATTAAAATCATCATCTAAAGCATCTTTAAAATCAGATTGAACCTGATTAATTTTTTTAGAAAATTCCTCATCAACTTCACTAGCTTCAGCTGATTTAATATCATAACTCAATACTTCTGCAAGCTGTCTACGGGTATTTATTAATCTATTTAGAGACGTTTTAGCTTCTTCAAGTTTTTCATAAGAAAAATCTATAGGACTTCTATAATGTCTTGTAAGTAAAAAGTATCTAATTACCTGACCAGAAAATTCTTTTAAAACTTCTCTGCTGGTAAAGAAATTACCCAGTGATTTAGACATTTTTTCTCCACTTAAATTAACTGTACCATTATGAAGCCAGTATTTAGCAAACTGTTTGCCGCTATATGCTTCTGATTGTGCAATTTCATTTTCATGATGAGGGAAAATTAAATCTACACCACCACCATGTATATCAAAGCTTGGCCCAAGTCTTTTCATTGACATAGCTGAACATTCGATATGCCAGCCCGGCCATCCCTCTCCCCATGGACTATCCCAGCCTTCTTCTTCATCTACTTTTTTCCAAAGTGCAAAGTCAAGCGGATTTTTTTTATCTTCATTTACTGCTATCCTGGCACCTGCCTGCATATCCTCAATCGAACGTCCTGATAATTTACCATAATCATCAAAACTTTCTACACTAAAGTAAACATCACCATTTACCTCATATGCATAATCTTTTTCAATTAGCCTTGAAACCATTTCTATTATTTCATCTATATTTTCACTAACTCTTAAATATTTATCTGCAGCTTTTATATTGAAAGCTCTTATATCTTCTAAAAAAGCATTAGCGTATTTATTTGCCAGTTCTTCTGGACTCATTCCTTCTTCTTCTGCTCTTTTTACAATTTTCTCATTTATATCGGTAAAATTAGAAATATATTCAACATCATAACCTAAATATTCAAGATAACGTCTTATTACATCATAATTTATAGCACTTCTGATGTGCCCAATGTGAGAATAATTCTGCACAGTTAATCCACAAACATACATTTTCACTTTACCTGGCTCTACTGTTTCGAATTTTTCTTTTTTATTGTTCAAAGTATTATAAACTTTTAGCATCTTGTCACCATCCTTTTCTAAATTCAGCAGTCAAAAATAAATCCCAATCTAAACACTGCAGAGATAAATATTATATGTATAAAATCAAGAATAATAAAGTTTATCATTTCAAAAAAGAGCCTTCCTTGTTTATGAGAAGACTCTTTTAATTATTTATATTTTTATTCAGCCATTGCCAGAGCATTATCCAATCTTGAAGCTACCTCTTCTGCTCCAAAGATAGATATAACACCTGTCATCTCTGGGCCAGAGCCCCGACCAGTAATAGCTAATCTTGTTGGATGATAGATAGTTCTTGCTCCAACAGGAAGCTCATCTTTAAGCTCAGAAAATATTTCAGCTACTGCTTCAGGTGTTAATTCTTCACAGGCAAATAACTTTTCTTTTAATGCTTCAAAAACAATTTTTACATCTTCACCTACAAATTCCTCTGCAGCTTTTTCTGGATCTTCAAATTCTATCTCTGTTAAAAACAATTCTGCTTCAGAAGAAATTTGAGCAAGATAATCAACACCAGTTCTGGCTTCATCAATTACTTTAGCTAACCATTCTCTATTTTTATCGGCATATTCTTGATCAATTAAACCAGAATCAATTAAAAATGGTATGGAAAGTTCCACTATTCTATCAAGTTCAGCAGCACGAATATATTTGCCATTCATCCAATTTAATTTCTCTCTATCAAAAACTGCCCCACTTTTATTTACATTTTTTATATCAAAACGCTCTACTATCTCTTCTCTGCTAAGTATTTCTTCTTCACTTCCGGTAGACCAGCCAAGTAAAGCCATGAAATTAAAAAGAGCTTCAGGTAAATAACCCTGTTCTCTAAATTCACCTACATAAACAGAGTCTTCTCCTCTTTTTTTTAGTTTAGCCTTATTTTCATCAAGGATTAAAGGAAGATGAGCAAATTTTGGCAGTCCAAAATCTAGAGCTTTATAAATTAATATTTGTTTTGGTGTATTTGAAAGATGGTCTTCACCTCTAATCACGTGAGAAATTTTCATGAGTGCATCATCAATAACAACTGCAAAATTATATGTTGGCATACCATCTGATTTAAATATTATAAAATCATCAAGTACTGAGCTGCTAAAAGTAACGTCCCCACGAATTAAATCATGAACTACTATGTCTTTTTCTTTTTCAGGCATTTTGAACCTTAATACAGGCTCACGTCCTTCTTCTTCATAAACCTTTCGTTCTTCTTCACTAAGATTTCTGCAGGAACCATCATAACGGGGCATCTTATCATTAGCCACAGCTTTTTTTCTCATTTCTTCAAGCTCTTCTTGACTGCAGTAACATTTATATGCATGACCGGATTCCAGCATTTTATCAGCATATTCTTCATAAATATCTATTCGTTCCGTCTGCCTATAAGGACCATAATCTCCACCTATGGAAACTCCTTCATCTGCTTCTAATCCCAGCCATTCCATTTCTTGTATTATTATATCTTCAAATTCTTTAGTAGACCTTGCTTGATCAGTATCTTCAATTCTTAGAACCAGCTCTCCTCCTTTTTGTTTAGCTACAAGCCAGTTAAAAAGAGCTGTTCTCATATTACCAATGTGAATTTTCCCTGTTGGACTTGGGGGAAAACGAAGACGTATATCATTCATAAATTTCTAATTCCTCCCTACAATTATAAAATCCTATTATTTTATTATTTCTATATAACACTAGTACCTACAGTTAATTGTTCAGGACCATCAACTAATGCATGCCCAAATTTACCAAATATAGCAACAGACACATGGCCTTCACCTCTCACAACTGCAATCTTGAAACCTCCACCTAAACCAGGATTAATCAAATCTAACTGGCTGTATGCATCTTTTACAGCATTCGAGATAGCCATTTTCTCTCTAGAATTTTCACTAATCACTTCTCTAGCTATTGCAGCTACAGTGGTGCTTTCACGAAGTTTTATAGGTAATTTTTCTGCGCTGGCACCTGTTTGTGTAATAGCACCTCTATAACCATAACCTTCTATTTTTTCAAGCCAGTATTTTTCGTAATCTCTGCTTCTTGTCATAGATAAATATATAGCAGAGCTTTCTGGAGTGATTGTTTTCTTCTCCATTTCTATTTCTTCTTCATCTTCTTTGAGATAACCATATACGATATCTTCAGAAGTCACAATACCAACAAGATTATGCATATCATCAAAAACAGGTAGCCCACCAATATGATTATCCGAAATCTTTTTGGCAGCTTCTTGCACAGTACTATTAACATTTATAATAATCAAATCATCTGACATGAATTCTTTTACAGGAGCCTGTAGGTCCTGCTCAGAAATTATATCACCATCAGTTAACATACCAACTAATTTACCCTTTTGAACAACTAACAATCTCCCAATTTTATTTATAGAAAGAACTTTTTCAGCCTCCATAATAGTTGCATCTGGATTAATCGTTATTGGATCTGCTGTCATTATATCTTTGACTAACATCATAATTACTCCCTTCTCTGTCTAACCAATTAAAAAATTCCCATAACTTATCCTTTAATACACTTACAACAGCAAAAGCTGCCATCCCTTCTTTTCTACCTACAAAACCCATCTTTTCATTTGTTGTAGCTTTAAAGTTTATTTTATCAGATTCAATGTTTAGTACATCTGCAATGGATTCAACTATTTCTTCTCTAAATGGTTCTAATTTTGGTATTTCAGAAACAATAACTAAGTCACAATTATTTATCACATAATTTTTAGCTTTAATTTTATCAACAACATCTTTTAATAGCTTCAAACTGCTAATACCTTTAAAACTAGGATCATTATCAGGGAAAAGAGAACCTATATCTCGCCCTCCCACTGAGCCCAGCAATGCATCAATTAAAGCATGGAGAAGTACATCTGCATCAGAATGGCCAGCAAGACCAAATTGGTCAGTAATTTCAACCCCTCCTAAAATCAATTTTCTTTTTTTATCAAAACAATGACTGTCATAACCAAAACCTACTTTAAACAATTAATTTCTCTCCTTTAAAATCATTTCTGCTGGTTTTAAATCTTCTGCGGTAGTAATTTTGAGATTATTATAATCCCCGCTTATTATATAAACTTCTTTACCAAGTTCTTCAACAAGTGAAGCATCATCTAATGCTGCGTCTTTTGAAAAATTTTCATGAGCAGAAATTATCAAATCTGTTTTAAAAGCCTGAGGAGTCTGTATAGCTCGCAAACTATCACGATTAAGGGTTTTTCTAGAAAACGACTCATTTACTATTTTGATAGTATCTTTAACTTTTACTCCACAACTTACCGCTTCAAATTCTTTTACAGCCTGATATGTTGATTCAATTAAATCTACAGTTAATAAAGGACGAGCTCCATCATGAATCATTACATATTCTAAATCTCTCCTAAGAGATCTTATACCATTATAAACTGACTCTTTTCTACTTTTTCCTCCATCTGCAGTAATTATCCTTGTATCCCTGTTAGAGAAAAAGCGTTTTATTTTGTCATTGAAATGATCAATTTCTTCAGTATTTAACACAACAACAATTTCTGCTGCCTTACCCCAATCTATAAAAGATTTAATTGTATGATACAAAATTGGTTTGCCTAATAAATTCAAGAATTGTTTATTTATATTTTTACCCATCCTTCGGCCTTGACCAGCAGCAGGAATAACTATTCCAATATTTTCCATATTAATCATCCTTATTAATTGGTTTTCGGACGAGCAAATATCATCCGACCAGCTGCT
>CAZYRX010000074.1:0-7584 GCA_964649895.1 uncultured Halanaerobium sp. | reverse complement strand
AGAAGGAGGAAGTTATTTGCAGACTAATAAAATCAGAAATTTTTGCATAATTGCTCATATTGATCACGGGAAATCTACCCTTGCTGATCGTATGTTAGAATATACAAATACAATTACTGATCGGAAAATGCAGGAACAGGTACTAGATAAAATGGATTTAGAGAGAGAAAGAGGTATTACAATTAAAGCTCAAGCCGTAACAATTGATTACCAGGGTTATGAGCTTAATTTAATTGATACACCTGGTCATGTTGACTTTGCTTATGAAGTATCAAGAAGCCTTGCAGCTTGTGAAGGAGCATTATTAGTAATAGATGCAGCACAGGGTGTAGAAGCTCAAACAATGGCAAATATATATTTAGCTTTAGAACATGACCTTGAGATAATTCCAGTTATTAATAAGATCGATCTCCCCTCAGCTAATCCTGATAGAGTCAAAGAACAGTTAATGGATATTGGTATTGAACCAGATGAAGCGATACTTGCCAGTGCCAAAGAGGGTACAAATATTGATAAAATTTTAGCTGCGGTAATTGAGAGAGTACCAGCCCCTCATGATGGGAGTAAAGAAACACTAAGAGCTTTAGTTTTTGATTCTTTTTATGATTCTTATCAGGGAGTTATTGCTTATGTACGGATTATGGATGGTTCAGTAAAAAAGAATGATAATATCATGATGATGTCTAATAAAAAAAGTTATCAGGTCGATGAAGTCGGTTTTTTTGTTCCTGATATGAAAGAAAAAGATGAATTGGGTTCTGGAGAAGTTGGCTATATTATTGCAGGTATCAAAGATGTAAGAAATTGTAGGGTGGGAGATACGATTACCAAAAAAGACAATCCTGCTCAAAAAGCTCTACCAGGATATCAAAAAGTAAAACCTATGGTTTTTAGTGGTCTTTATCCAACTGATAATGCAGATTATGAGGTACTTAAAGAAGCTTTAGAAAAATTGCAGTTAAATGATGCTTCTTTTACTTATGAACCTGAAAGTTCAGAAGCTTTAGGTTTTGGATTTCGTTGTGGTTTTCTAGGTTTGCTGCATATGGAAGTTATTCAGGAAAGATTGGAAAGAGAATATGATCTTGATCTGGTTATTACTGCGCCAAGTGTAGAATATAAAATTGTTAAGAAAAATGGAGAGGAAATAGAGATAGAGAATCCAGCTCTTTTTCCTGAACAAAGTGAAGTCGATAAAATTATGGAACCTTTTGTTACTGCAGAATTACATATGCCTGAAGAGTATGTAGGACAGGCAATGGAACTCTGTCAGGAAAACAGAGGTGAATTTAAGGATATGCAGTATATTGACGAGGATAGAGTTAATTTGAAATATGAAATGCCTTTAAGTGAAATAATCACCGATTTTTTCAATCAGCTTAAATCAAGAACTCGTGGTTATGCTACACTTGACTATGAACTTGAAGGTTACAAAGAATCTGATCTTGTTAAACTTGATATACTTGTAAACAAAGAGGTAGTAGATGCTTTGTCAACTATTGTGCATGAAGAAAATTCTTATCAGCAGGGAAATGCTTTAGCTAGAAGATTAAAAGAGGTTATTCCAAAACACATGTTTAAAATTCCAATTCAAGCTTCAGTTGGTGGTAAAGTTATTGCAAGAGTGAACATTCCTGCTCTCCGCAAAAATGTACTCCAGAAATGTTATGGAGGAGATGTAAGCCGAAAACGCAAACTTCTTGAAAAACAAAAAGAAGGAAAAAAACGAATGAAAAAAGTGGGGAGCGTAGAAATTCCTCAAGAAGCATTTATGACTGTTCTTGAACGAGGTGAAGATGAATAAAGTTTATGAAAAGAAATTATTAAAAACAGAAGGAATTAATTATGACAAATAATAATGAGAGTAATTTATTGAAAAATAATAATGGAGAGGAAAGAATTTTTATTGAAATAAATGAGCCTTTTGCTCTCTATATACACATTCCTTTTTGTGCAAAAAGGTGTCCTTACTGTGATTTTTTTTCAGTTAAATATTCAAAAGAAAGGGTGGACCAATTCTGGGCCGCCCTTTTTGGAGAATTAGACTATTTAAATAGTTTTGTTAAGGTTAGACAAATTAGATCTATCTATATTGGAGGAGGAACCCCATCTTTAATTGAAGGAGATAAGATTTTAGCCCTTTTAAATAAAATATCAAATTATTTTAAAATTCCACCTGGAATTGAAATAACTATAGAAGCAAATCCTTCTTCTTTAAGTAAAGAAAAAATAATTTCTTATAAAAGAATTGGTATTAATAGACTTAGTGTAGGGATACAATCTTTTAACAGATCATTTTTGAAAATTCTTGGAAGACAGACTACTCCAGAAAAAAATAAAAAAATATTAGATTTAATAACTAAACATTTTAATAATTATAGTACTGATTTAATTTTTGCATTACCTGGTCAAAAAATTAGTGATTTTAAAAAAGATTTAAAAGAATTATTGAAATTTGAGCCACCTCATATATCATTATATAATTTGGAAATCCATGAGAATACAGTTTTTTATGATAAATTTAAAAGTGGTAAATTAAATCCAATAAATGAGGAAATAGATGCAGAGATGTATGAGTATGCTGCAAAAACATTGGTGGAAAATGATTATCAGCATTATGAAATATCTAATTTTGCAAAAAGGGGTTATAGAGCTCAGCACAATTATCTTTACTGGAAATATCAGCCTTATCTTGCTCTCGGCCCTGGGGCAGCTGGATTTGATGGTAATTTGCGATACCAGAACATCAATGATTTAGAAAGATATATAAATATTTATAGCTCCAAAAATAATAATTTAGAGGAAAAAGGATTTAATTCAAATAGAAATAATATTTTTCTCCTTAGAGAATTGACTAAGCTGGATAAGGCAGAAAAGATGGCTGAATATTGTTTTTTAAACCTGAGGACTGCTGAAGGCTTGAGTTGTTTTGAATTCAAAAAGAAATTTGCTGCAGACTTTAATAAGATTTACGGTGAAAAAGTTATTATTCTAAAGAAGAAAAAACTATTAATCGAAAGAAATGGGCGCATATATTTAAGCAGAAAGGGTAGACTTCTTGCTAATGAGGTTTTTCTGGAATTTTTACCGTAATTTTTTGTGTTTTTTATTTGACAAAAAAATAGCAATATGTTATTTTATTAATAGCTGTTAGCACTCTAGTTTGTCGAGTGCTAAAAGAGAGGTGAGAAATGATGGTTGAAGAACTTGATCAGAGGAAAAAGAGAATATTGCAGGCCATCATTCAGGAACATATAATTTCCGCATCTCCGATTGGTTCACGAACACTTGCGAAAAAATATAATCTGGATGTAAGTCCTGCAACTATCAGGAATGAAATGGCCGATCTTGAAGATATGGGTTATTTAGAACAGCCACATACTTCAGCAGGTCGGGTACCTTCTGATAAAGGATACAGATATTATGTCGATGAATTGTTGAGAAGAGAAGAACAAGATGCTAATGGGATAGTCAAAAACATTGAAGAATTATATCAAAATCTACAGAATGTACAGGATATAATTTCTAATATGGCTAAAATGCTCTCAAATATGACTCATTATACTGCATTAGTAAGTGAGCCAAAAAGCCAGATTAGTAAGCTGAAGAAAGTTGAGCTTATGCAGTTGGAAGATAATTCTTTACTTTTAGTGCTTGTAACAGATACAGGTATGGTTAATAATAAAATTATAAGGCTGGATCAGAATTTATCTTCTAGAAAAATATCATATCTCAATAAATTTTTAAGTGATAAACTGGAAAATAAATTACTAGCTGATCTTGATGTAGATTATCTTAATAGTCTAGAAAAAGAATTGCTTTCCAGATTGGATTTATCTGTAGAATTGTTTAATCAATTTTATAATGAATTTGAAGGTGCATTTGAACCTGGTGGAGTTAAAGTTTACCTTGGAGGAACATCATATATTCTGGAACAACCAGAATTTAACGATCTGGAAAAACTCAAGAAAATGTTAAAAATACTTGATCAAGAAGAAATGTTGAGTAAAATTATTAACAGTATTTCCGGTTCCGGTCTTGAAATAAAGATTGGTCAGGAAAATGAAGTAGAAGACATAAAAAACTGCTCATTGGTAGTAGCAACCTATTATATATCTAATAGAGCAGTAGGAAAGATAGGTGTAATAGGACCGACTCGTATGGAATATCCACGTGTAATTTCTTCTGTGGATGTGATTTCTGATATTTTAGGTAATTTAATTTCTAAGGCAAGTGGGTGATTTTGATGAATAAAAAAGAAATGGAAAATAATCCAGAAAAATATGCTTCTGAAGAAGAATTAGAAGACTTTGATGAAGCAAAAACTGATGAAGCAAAAGAAGATAATGATGAAAATTATTCAACAGAAAGTCAGTTAGAAATGGAACTTTCTCGAGAAGAATTAATAGAGGAAGTAAAAGAAAAAGATAAAAAAATTGCGGCACTAGATGCTGAAGTTGATGATCTTTTAAGTAGAATGCAGAGGCTTCAGGCTGATTTTGTTAACTATCGTAAAAGAAGTCAGCGTGAAAAAGAAGAGATGTCATTAAAAGGTAAAATTGAACTTGCATCTGAAATTTTACCTGTAATTGATAATTTTGAAAGGGCATTGAATTCTGCTGATGAAAGTACAGAGTTTTATAGTGGGGTAGAGATGATCTATAAACAGCTACTAAAACTTCTTTCAGATCAGGGAATTGAAGAAATTTCAGCAGAAGGTGAAGAATTTGACCCGGAATTTCATGAAGCAATTATGAAAGTAGATGCTGAAAATGAAGATGAAGAAGGTAAAGTGGTTGAAGTAATACAGAGAGGCTTTATTTTAGATGAAAGAGTAATAAGACCAGCAATGGTTAAAGTTGCAGTTTAAAATAGTATTTTTAAATTTTATTAAATGATTGATATAATTTAATAAGGAGGAATGTAAAAATGGGTAAAGTAATTGGTATTGACTTAGGAACTACAAACTCATGTGTGGCTGTAATGGAAGGTGGAGAACCTACCGTTATTCCAAATAAAGAGGGTGCTAGAACTACTCCATCTGTTGTAGCATATTCAAAAAAAGGTGAAAGAATTGTCGGTGAACATGCTAAGCGTCAGGCAATAACTAATCCTGATCAAACAGTAACTTCAATAAAAAGAGAAATGGGTACTGATTATTCTGTGACCTTAAATGATGAAAAATATACACCTCAAGAAGTTTCTGCTATGATTCTTCAGAAGATAAAAAGAGATGCTGAAGAGTATCTTGGCGAAGATGTAGAAGAAGCTGTAATAACAGTACCGGCTTATTTTACAGATAGTCAGCGTCAGGCGACCAAGGATGCTGGTAAAATAGCAGGCTTAAAAGTGGAAAGAATTATCAATGAACCAACAGCTGCTTCTTTAGCTTATGGTTTAGATGATGAAAAAGAAGAAACTATTTTGGTTTATGACCTTGGTGGTGGAACTTTTGATGTTTCTATATTAGATATAGGAGACGGAGTTTTTGAAGTAATTGCTACTAATGGTAACAACCATCTTGGTGGAGATGATTTTGATCAGCGCATAATTGAACATTTAGCTGATGAGTTTGAAAATAGAACTGGTATTGATTTAAGAAAAGATAAAATGGCACTTCAGAGATTAAAAGATGCAGCTGAGAAGGCTAAAATTGAACTTTCAAGTGTTAAGCAAACTAATATTAACCTGCCATTTATTACTCAAACTGAATCTGGACCAGAACATTTAGATATTGATCTTACACGAGCTACCTTTGAAAATTTAATTAGTGATTTAATTGAAAAAACAATGGAGCCAGCCAGAAAAGCTCTTAATGATGCAGGTATGGACACTAATGATATTGATGAACTCATACTTGTTGGTGGTTCTACAAGAATTCCGGCAGTACAGGAAGCTGTTAAAAAATTAATTGGAAAAGATCCTCATAAGGGTATTAATCCCGATGAAGTTGTTGCAATCGGTGCAGCAATTCAGGGTGGAATTCTTTCTGGTGAAGTAGATGACGTAGTTCTTTTAGATGTAACACCACTATCATTAGGTATTGAAACTCTTGGGGGAGTATTTACTAAGTTAATTGATAGAAATACAACAATACCTACTTCGAAGAGTAAAATTTTCTCAACAGCATCTGATAATCAGACAAGTGTTGATATTCATGTGCTGCAGGGAGAAAGAAAAATGGCTAAAGATAATAAGACTTTAGGTCGTTTCCAATTGACTGATATTCCACCAGCACCTAGAGGGGTACCTCAAATTGAGGTAGAATTTGATATCGATAAGAATGGTATTGTTCATGTATCTGCTAAAGATAAAGGAACAGGTAATGAACAGAAAATAACTATCAAATCTACTAGTGGACTATCAGAAGAAGAAATTGACGAAATGGTTAAAGATGCTGAAGAACATGCAGAAGAAGATAAAAAACGTGTAGAAAAGATTGAAACACGTAATGAAGCAGATGCACTTGTTCATCAAACTGAAAAAACATTAGAAGATGCTGGAGATAAAGTAGATTCTGCTGTTAAAGACAAAGTTGAAGCTGCAAAAGAAGAATTAAAAGAAGCTCTCGGCAAGGAAGATATAGACATTGATGAAATTAAAGAAAAAATGGAAGCTCTTACTGATGAATTAACAGAATTAAGCTCAGAGTTATACAGTCAGGCTGAAGGAGCTCAACCAGGTGCTGGAGCTGCAGGACCACAGGCAGGAGCTCAACCTGGTGCTGGGGCACAGCAATCTCAAGATAGTGGAGACGAAAATACAGTAGATGTAGATTATGAAGAAGTAGATGATGAAGAGAAATAACTAGAAAGAAGGATTTGCTACAGTTTAGGGGGAGGTTTACTCTCCCTATAACTGTTTCCCCTTTCTTTTTTATGAGGTGATTTAAAGATGGCAAAAAAAGATTATTACGAACTGCTCGGTGTAGACCGAGATGCTGATCAAAAAGAGATCAAAAAAGCATACCGCAAATTAGCTAAAAAATATCATCCTGATATGAATCAAGATGGTAAGGATACATCTGAAAAATTCAAGGAAATTTCTGAAGCATATGAAATTTTAAGTGATCCTGATAAAAGAGCTCGTTATGATCAGTATGGACATTCTGGAATAAATGATCAGGACTTTAATTTCGATGATTTTGCAAGAGGTGGATTTGGCGGCCTTGATGATCTGTTTAATATGTTTGGTTTTGGAGGAATGGGGGGCAGACGAGAAAGTGGCCCTCGAAGAGGTGCAGATCTTCAGTATAGGCTGCAAATTTCTTTTGAAGACGCTGTCTTTGGTGGCAAAAAGGAAATTAGAATTCCCCGTGAAGAGGAATGTGATCGCTGTGGTGGAAGTGGTGCTGAGCCAGGTTCTGATGTTAAAACTTGTCCGAACTGTAATGGTACAGGTCAGATTAGAACAAGCAAGCAGACACCATTTGGTCAATTTACACAGAGTAGAGTTTGTACAGAATGTGGAGGAGACGGGAAAATAATTTCTGAACCCTGCACAAAATGTCACGGATCTGGTAAAGTTAGAAAAGAAAGAAAATTAACTGTTAATATTCCTGCAGGTGTAGATACTGGCACAAGA